>DATLFN010000065.1 GCA_035540975.1 Acidimicrobiales bacterium | reverse complement strand
GTCCTCAAGGGACATGCACAGAACGGCGCTCGAAGCGCTTCTACGAGGCGACCTTCCCCGGCCACCATCGTTGACCGCGCGGCATCGTGAGGTCAATGCAAGAAAGTCCTTGACACCGGAGGGTGGATAGGGAATCACTGCCGCACCTCGGTGGTCGTGGCGTCGGTCGTCGACGACTCGCCGGTCGTCGACTCGCCGGCGCCGACCGCGGCGGGCTCGGCGGCGAGGGGGGCGGGGTCGGTGGCCGGCTCGGGAACGCTCGCGTCCGGCGGCTCGCCGCTCGCCGCCAGCTCGCTGACGGGCACCTGCTCGCTGCCGACCGTGGGCTCGTCCTTGAGGCGCCCCCGGCGCTCGTCGTAGATGTCCCGCCCGAGCACCTGGATGACGCCGGCCACCGGGATGGCGAGCAGGGCGCCCAGGATCCCGGTGAGCTCGACGCCGATCAGCACGGCCACCAGGACGACCAGCGGGTTGAGGTCCACCGTCTTCGACATGATCGTCACCTGGAGCACGTGGTTCTCGAACTGCTGGTAGACGACGAAGAACACCACGGTGGCGATCCCGAGGGCGGTGGAGTTCAGGAAGGCCACGATGACGGCCGGGATGGCGCCCAGGGTGGCGCCCACCAGGGGGATGAGGTCGGCGAAGGCGACCCACAGGGCCAGCACCGTGCGGAACGGGACGTCGGCCACCAGGAAGAAGATGAAGCTGGCCACGCCGGCGATCACGCTGATCAGGAGGTTCCCGGCCACGTACCCGGTGACCGCCTTGGCGCAGTCGGCGGCCACGTGGCGCACGCGCTCGGCGTTGGGCGGCGACAGCGCGCCCAGCCCGGTGCGCAGCATGCGCGGCCCCGACAGGAGCATGAGGATGGTCAGGACGAGGATCGTGAGCGTGGCGGCGACGGCGTTGCCGACGCCCCTGACGATGTCGAGGCTGTTGCGGCCCAGGTCGTTGAGCGCCTTCTCGAAGTCGTCCCGGCGCTCCTCGATCCGGCGGTCGAGGTCGAACCGCTGGACCAGCCCGCCGAGCGGGCCCTCGCCCGCCTTCGCCTCCTCCACGTAACGGGGGAAGTTGTCGGCGAACTCCTGCGACTGGTCCACGATCGGGGTGATGAAGGCGTACATCAGCCCGCCGACCAGCGACAGCCCGAAGAGGAACACGAGGATCGTCGCCAGCGAGCGGCGCATGCGGGCCCGGTGCTCGAGCCAGTCCACCGGCGGGCTGAGGACGATGGCGAAGAAGCCGGCGATCAGGATCCAGATCAGGATCCGCGACACCGCCTGCACGACGGTGATCGCCGCCAGCGTCGCCACCACCGAGCCGATGGCGGCCCAGATGGTGCGCCAGGGCACCGGCCGGGAGGGGGCGGCGGGCTCCGGCGACATCGCAGGCCAGCGTACCCAGGGGCTAACCTCGGCCTCCGACATGGGCCAGCCCATCGTGGTCACGCAGAAGCAGTCCTCGACCGACGGCGTCCTGCGGTTCGAGATCAACCGCAGCCTCACGGGCATGGGCCATGAGCGCTACACGTCGGCCGCCGACGCCACCGGCCCCCGGCCGCCCGACGTGCTCGCCAGCCGCCTCTTCGAGCGGGGTGGGGTGAAGGCGGTCTCGGTGTACTCGAACATGGTCATCGTCGAGCTGGCGCAGGGCGACCGTGGCGACGGGATCCTCGAGCTGGTCGAGCAGCTCTTCGTCCACTACCGCGAGGGCGTGCAGCCCAGCGTCCCGTAGGGAAGGCATGACGACCGACGCGTGGTCGGCGGTCCTGCACCGGCTCGACGACGCGGCGAAGCTCACCGACCTCGACCCCGACATCCACCGGATGCTCCGCACGCCGAAGCGGGTGCTGGAGGTGGCGGTGCCCGTGCGGATGGACGACGGCCGGGTGGAGGTGTTCACCGGGTGGCGGGTCCACCACGACACCACCCGGGGGCCCGGGAAGGGGGGCATCCGCTTCCACCCGGACCTCGACGTGCGGGAGGTCACCGCCCTGGCCGCCGACATGACGTTCAAGACGGCCATCGCCAACCTTCCCTTCGGCGGCGCCAAGGGGGGCGTGCGCTGCGACCCCACCGCCCTGTCGCTGGGAGAGCTGGAGCGGCTCACCCGCCGGTGGACGGTCGAGGTGTCGCCCCTCCTGGGCCCCGACCGCGACGTCCCGGCGCCCGACGTGAACACCGACGGGCGGGTCATGGCCTGGCTCATGGACACCCTGGCCATGATGAGCGGCGAGTCGCTCGGGGGGACCGTCACCGGCAAGCCACTGGCGGTGGGCGGCACCCGGGCCCACGCCGGGGCCACGTCGTCGGGCGTGGTGATGTGCGCCCGATCGGCCTTCGCCGCCCTGGGGATGCCCTTCGCCGGGAGCCGGGCGGTGATCCAGGGGTTCGGCAAGGTCGGCGGTCCCCTCGCCTTCCTCCTCGCCTCGGCCGGGATGCGGGTGGTGGCGGTGAGCGACATCGGCGGCGCGGTGTGCAACGCCGGCGGCCTCGACCCGTCGTGGCTGTCCGACCACGTCGCCGCGACGGGGAGCGTGGCCGGGTTCGAGGGGGGCGATCCACTCGACCCCGCCGCCCTCTGGTCCGTCGAGTGCGAGCTGGTCGTCCCCGCCGCCCTCTCCGGGGCCATCGACGCCGACGTGGCCGAGCGGCTGCGGACCAAGCTGGTGGTGGAGGCGGCCAACGGGCCGACGACCCCCGAGGCCGACGTGGTCCTCGACCGGCGCGGCATCGTGGTCGTCCCCGACATCGTGGCCAACGCCGGCGGCGTCACGGCGTCGTACTTCGAGTGGGCCCAGGATCGCCAGGCGTTCGCGTGGGACGAGGACACGGTGGCCGTGCGGCTGCGGTCGTTCATGGACGCCGCGTTCACGTCCGTGTGGGCGCGGGCCGACACGCTCGGGGTGTCGCTGCGCCGGGCTGCCTTCGCCGTGGCGGTGGAGCGGGTGGCGGAGGCCATCTCGGCCCGGGGCCTGTTCCCGTAACGACGGGCGAACTACCCTTCTCCCCGAGGCCGGGTGACGGGGGGACGGATGCCGACGAGGTCGACCGACGTCACGCGGCGGCCGGCTCCGTGACGACCGGGGAGGCGGTCCCCGCCCGGGCGGCGGACGAGGTCGCCACGCTCTTCGAGTCGGTCGTCGCCAACGTGGCGCGCGTCGTGCACGGCAACGACGACGCCATCCGCCTGGCCCTCGTCGCCATGGTCGCCGAGGGCCACGTCCTGGTGGAGGACGTGCCCGGCGTCGGGAAGACGACGCTCGCGCGGGCGCTGGCCGCCTCGGTGCACGGCCGCTGGCGGCGCATCCAGTTCACGCCCGACCTGCTGCCGTCGGACGTCATCGGCATCACCGTGTTCAACCGGGAGCTGGGCACGTTCGACTTCCGGCCCGGCGGCCTGTTCACCAACCTGGTGCTGGCCGACGAGTTGAACCGCGCCTCGCCCAAGACCCAGGCCGCGCTCCTCGAGGCGATGGAGGAGGCGCAGGTGACGGTGGACGCCACCACCTACCCGCTGCCCCGGCCGTTCATGGTCATCGCCACCCAGAACCCGTTCGAGCGCCACGGGACCTACCCGCTGCCGGACAGCCAGCTCGACCGCTTCCTCGTCCGGCTCTCCCTCGGCTATCCGGGCCGGCCCGCCGAGATGGCCATGCTCGACACCCACGGCGCCGAGCAGCCCGCCCCCGAGCCCGGTGCCGTCGCCGACCTGGAGGACGTCGAGGCCATGATCGCGGCGGCCCGGGCCGTGCACGTCGCCCGCAGCGTCAAGCGCTACATCCTCGAGGTGGCCGACGCCACCCGGGCCCACCAGGCGCTCACCCTCGGGACGTCCCCTCGGGCTGCCCTCGCCCTCCTCCGGGCGGCACGGGCCCGGGCGGTGGCGTCGGGCCGCGACCACGTGCTGCCCGACGACGTCCAGCGCCTGGCCGTCCCCGTCCTCGAGCACCGCCTGGTGCTCACGCCCGACGCCCGGGCGCGTGGCGCCACCCGCCGCGAGGTCGTGGACGACGTGCTGGCGTCGGTGGCCGTGCCCGTCGGCCGGGACTGACGGCGCGGTGCCGACCCGGAAGGGCTGGGCCCTCGGCCTGTCGTCCCTGGCGGTGGGCGCCGGTGGTCGGGCCCTCGGCGTCCCCGAGCTGTTCGTGGTGGCCGTCGCCGGGCTCGCGCTGGTGGCGGCGTCCGTCGCCTACGTCGGCGCCCGGCGGCCCCCGCTCGAGGCGACCCGCCGCCTGGCGCCGGGGCGGGTCACGGCGGGGAGGACGGCCCGGGTCGTCCTGACCGTGGCCAACCGGGGGCGGCGGGCTCCTCCGCACCGTCTCGAGGACGGGGTGGCGGCCGGGTTCGACCGGCCGTCGATGGGGGCCGGGGAGGTGGTGGGCCTGGAGTACCGGCTCGATGCCCCCCGGCGTGGCCTGGTCGACGTCGGGCCGCTGCGGATGACCGTGGAGGACCCGTTCGGCCTGGCGGCGCGCCGGGTCCCCGTCCTGGCGCCGAGCCCGCTGGTCGTCCACCCGGTCGTGGAGGCCATCGCCCTGCCGCCGGAACGTGCCGGTGCGCCCACCGCCCCGCACCCGGCGACCGCGCCCGTCCCCGGCGGCGAGCTCCACGGGCTTCGACCGTACGAGCCGGGTGACGACGTCCGCCTGGTCCACTGGCCGACCAGCGCCCGCCTCGACGCCCTGGTCGTGCGCCAGGACGAGATGCCCCGGCTGCGCCGCACGGTCGTGGCCCTCGACACCTCCGTGGGCGCCCGCCAAGGCGCCACCTTCGAGGCGGCCGTGTCGGCCGCGGCCAGCGTGGTCGCCGCCGCCTGCGCGGGCGACGGGACGGCCCGGCTCGTCACCTCGGCCGGGCTCGACTCGGGCAGCGCCGGCGGGCACGCCCACCTGGAGGAGGTGCTCGACCTCCTGGCCGTCGTGCAGCCGGACCGGGCCCGGGCCGTCGGCACGGCGGCGGCGCTGTTGACGGGCGACGAGGACGTCACCCTCGTGGTGGTGACGACGTTGGCGGGGGTCGCCGGCGGGCTCACAGCCCTGGCGGCCACCCCCGGTGCCGCGACGATGGTGGCGGTGGTGCTCGCCGCACCGCAGGACGGCGTCGGCGGCGGGGCCGGGTTCGACGTGGTGGTCCGGGTCCCGCCGGGCGCGTCGTGGCGGGAGGCGTGGGACCGGATCGTCCCCCGGGGCGGAGCGGACCGGTGACGGCGGTCCGGCGGCGGCCCGCGGCGGGAACCCCCGTCGTCGGGTGGGAGGGGCGGGCGGTGGCCGCCCTCGCGCTCGTCACCCTGGCCGCCGCGCCGGGGGTGCGAGGGTTCGTGGGGGACGAGCCGTCGCTCCTCCCGGTGCTCGCCGCCGCCGCCGTCGTGCACGCGGCCGCCTGGGGGTGCCGGCGCCGGCTCGGCAGCCTCGGCCTCGGCGCCGGCTTCGCCGCCGCCGCCGTCGTCACCGCCTGGACCGTGTTCCCGGGCACGACCACCCTCGGCGTCCCGCTGGCGGGGACCTGGCAGACCGCGGCGTCCGCCCTCCGGGAGGCGCTGGAGGCCTTCGGGACGGGGCTGCCTCCGGGCAACGACGAGGCGGTGGCCCTCCGGGAGGGCCGCATGGCGCTGGCCGTGGGCTTCGCCGCCGTCTGCGCCGTGCTGGCCGACCAGACGGCGTTCCGCCTCCGCCGCCCCCTGTTCGCCCTCCTGCCCTCGCTCACCCTGGTGCTGCTCGGCGGGCTGCGGGCCCCGTCCGGCCCGCCCGTGCACCTCTGGCTGGTGGCGGTCGGCGTGTTCCTGCTGGTCGACCGGATCGCGGGAGCAGCCGCGCCCGGTCCCGACGCTCCTCGGCTCTCGGCCCGCCTCGCCGACGCCGGCCCGGCGGCCGCCCTCGTGGCGGCGGTGGCCCTGGCCGCCGGGCTCCTCGTCGGGCCCGCCGTCCCAGGCTACGGCAGCGACCCGCTGCTCACGTCGGTGGCCCGCCGTCCCGGGAACGGGCCCGCCCGCCTCCAGGCCTTCGTCGACCTCCGGCCCACCCTGGCCCAGCGGTCGGACGAGGTGATGTTCACCGTCGACAGCCGGGTGCCCGCCTACTGGCGGCTCACGTCGCTCGACCAGTTCGACGGGCGCACGTGGACGCAGAGCGACGAGGAGGCCGAGCGCGGAGCCGGGGCGCTCACCGCGTTCGTCCCCGCCGACGGCGTGGTGCACGACGTCCGGATCGAGGCCCTGCGGTCGGAGTGGCTGCCCGCCGCCTACCGGGTCCACCAGGTCGAAGGCGCCGACCTGGTGGTGGCGGGCGACTCCTCGACCCTCCGGTCCTCGTCGGAGAGCCGGCCCGGGCAGCGCTACCGGGTGGTGTCGCAGGTCCCCCACCTCACCGTCCAGTCGCTGCGGGCGGTGCCGCCTCACGGCCGCACCCCGCCGGCGGCCCTGCGGCGCTACCTCGCCCTCCCCGACGACCTCGCCCCGTCGGTGCGGGCCGAGGCGTCCCGGGCCGCCGGGCCGGACGGGCCCGAGCCCCTGGCCGCCGCCCTGAACCTCCAGTCGTGGTTCCGGCAGCGCTTCACCTACGACCTGTCGGTGCCGCCCGGCTCGGGTGCCGGCGCCCTCGAGCGGTTCCTGTTCGAGACCCGGCGCGGGTACTGCGAGCAGTTCGCCGGCGCCTTCGCCGTCCTCGCCCGCGCCGCCGGCCTGCCGACGCGCGTGGCCGTGGGCTTCACCCCGGGCGACCTCGGCAACGACGGGCGTTACCGGGTGCGCGGGCTGCACGCCCACGCCTGGCCCGAGGTGCACCTGGAGGGCGCCGGCTGGGTGGCGTTCGAGCCCACGCCGGGCCGGGGCAACCCGACGGCCGAGGCGTACACCGGGGTCCCGGCCGCCCAGGCGTCGTCACTCGGGCTGCCGCCGACGGCGGCCGCGCCGACCGTGCCGGCGGGCTCCGGAGGCGTTCCGGCCACCGCCGCCACCGCGCCGGCGGCACCCGCCCCCGGCCCGCAGCCGGGGCCGTCGCCGACCACGGCGGTTCCGCCACCACCGCCTTCGTCCACGCCCGAGCCGGCCGGCGCCGACGGAGCGGGCGCCGGTCCCGTCGTGGCCGCCACGCTGGCCGTCGGCGCGCTGGCCGCGGGCGCCGTCCCGCTGGTGAAGTGGCGCCGCCGGGCGGCCCGCCGGCGGCGGGCGACATCGCCGCACGACAGGGTGATGGTGGCGTGGGAGGAGGCGGCCGAGGCGCTCGAGGAGGCGGGCCTGGGCCGCCGGCCGTCCGAGACGCTGCTGGTCCACGCCGCCCGGGCAGCCGCCGACGTCCGCCTTCCGCCGCAAGCCGCGGCGCCCGTCCTCGTCCTCGCCCGGCGGGCCGCGACGGCGAGCTACGGGAGAGCGGCCGCCGCCGCGACGGACGCCGCCGAGGCGGTGGAATCGGCCGCCGTGGTCACCGGGACGCTGGGCCGATCGGCACCGGTCGCCGCCCGGTTCGCCCGCGCCCTGGACCCGCGGCCGCTGTGGCGGCGGGCGCGGGGCTGACCCGCCCAGCGGGGGGCGACGGTCAGGCCGCGCCGGCTTCTTCGACGTAGTGGAACTCGGGGGCGTAGGCGTCGGGCTTGGCGACGGTCTCCGCGGTACGGGCCATCTCCTCCTGGAGCGCGTCGATGTCGGCCTGGATGCGAGCGGCGTCGCGTGGACGGCGCTGCACCTCGGCGCGCTCACGCTGTTCGACCAGCTCGACCAATTGGAGCTCCAGCCCGACGAGGTGGTCCTCGAGGCGGGGGTCGGTCATGGCTCAAGCCCTACCCAGGGAGGGGCCGGTTGTACCGCCGTCGGCGGTGGTCAGGAACCGCCGGATCGGCCCGTGCGCTCCTGGAGCTCGTCGATCCTCCGCGACGCGTCGGCCTTGGAGAGGTTGTCGGTGTCGACGTCCTCGCCGGCCTCGTGGGCGAGCGTCGAGAGGTACGACAGCTGGGGGCCGGTGGCCGGCTCGTCGCCGGTCACCCAGTCGTCGGGGTCCTTCTGGGCGGAGTCGGGGAGGTCGGTCATGCGCGCTCCATACCCCTTCCGCCCGCCGAGCGAACGCCCGTTCGTCACGACGTCATCCTGAAGGGTTGCTGAAGATCGTGTCCGGCCCCCGGGCCGGGGCGACCCGTCCCTTACACTCGGCGGGTGGCCCCCTCCGGAGCGCACATCGACTCCCTGCTGACGACCGTCTGGGACCTCGGCGGCACCGACCTGCTCTTCACGGCCGGGTCGCCTCCCCTGATGCGGGTGGACGGGGCCCTGCGCCGGGTCGCCAACGCCAAGGTCCTCGAGGCCAACGACCTCGACCGCGTCGTCGCCACCGTCCTCGGCCGCGACTTCACCGAGCAGTTCCGCCGCACCCGTCAGGTGGACTTCGCGTTCAGCTGGGCCAACAAGGCCCGGGTGCGGGGCAACGCCTTCTACCAGAAGGGGACGGCGGCCCTGGCGCTGCGGATCATCCCGTACGCCATCCCGACGATGGCCGAGCTCGGGCTGCCGCCCGCCATCGAGGAGTGGACCCGTCTCCCCAAGGGCCTGGTGCTGGTCACCGGCCCGACCGGGTCGGGGAAGTCGACCACCCTCGCCGCCATGATCGACCACATCAACAACCACCGGGCGGTGCACATCATCACCATCGAGGACCCGGTGGAGTACGTGCACCCGCACAAGCGGTCGGCGGTGAACCAGCGGGAGGTGGGGACGGACACCGACTCGTTCGCCGACGCCCTGCGGGCCGCCCTGCGCGAGGACCCCGACGTCGTGCTGGTGGGCGAGATGCGCGACCCCGAGAGCATCGCGGCCGCCCTCACCATCGCCGAGACCGGGCACCTCGTCCTGGCCACGCTGCACACCAACGACACGGCGCAGACCCTCGACCGCATCGTGGACGTCTTCCCGGCCTCCCAGCAGCCCCAGGTGCGGCTCCAGCTGACCCACACGCTCGTCGGCATCCTCAACCAGGCGCTGGTCCCCCGCGTCGGCGGCGGGCGGGTGGCGGCCTTCGAGGTGCTGGTGGCGTCGCCCGCCATCAAGAACCTCATCCGCGAGGGCAAGACGCGCCAGATCCGCAACCTGGTGGCCACCGGCCAGCGGGGCGGGATGTACACGCTCGAGGCCGCCCTGTCCGACCTCGTCGCCCGGGGCGAGGTCGCCTACGACGAGGCGGTGCTGTGGACCATGCACGCCGACGAGGTGAAGCGCCCGGTGCCGCTCGCCTCCGTCCCCACCGCCGGTCGCTGACCCCGGGCGGGAGGGGATGAGCGGTCCGGCCGCCGAGCGTTGGCGGGAGGCCCTGGCCCGCTGGGCGATCCCCGAGGAGATCCAGGCCGCCGCCCCGGCGCCGCCCTGGCGGTTCGACCCGGCCACCTTCGCCCGCCACGCGGCGCACGCGCTGTCGGAGGCGGGCGACCGCCCTTCGCGGCGCCGGGCGCTGGAGGCGCTCCCCGATGGAGGCACGGTGCTGGACGTCGGCGTGGGCGGGGGTGCCGCCTCGCTGCCGCTGGTCCCACCGGCGGGCCTGGTCGTCGCCGTCGACGACGCCGAGGGCATGCTCGACGTCTTCGCAGCTGCCGCCGACCGGATCGGGGTCGCCCACCGCGAGGTAGGCGGCACGTGGCCGGCCGTGGCCGCCACGGTCGAGGCGGCCGACGTGGTCGTGTCCCACCACGTCCTCTACAACGTGGGCGACCTCGTGCCCTTCGCCGCCGCCCTCACCGACCACGCCCGCCGGCGGGTCGTGGTCGAGATCTCCGAGGACCACCCCACGGCGAACCTCAATCCCCTGTGGCTGGCGCTGCACGGTCTCGAGCGGCCCACCACGCCCACGGCGGCCGACGCCGTCGCCGTGCTGGAGGAGATGGGGCTGGACGTGGCGTCCGAGGCGTTCGAGCGGGAGTGGGACCCGTTCGGCCCCGACCGGGCCGGGACCGTGGCGCGGGTGCGCGAGCGGCTGTGCGTGGGGCCCGAGCGCGACGCGGAGGTCGAGGCCCTTCTCGAGAAGGCGGCCGCCGATCGGCCGGTGCGGCGGGCCGTCACCCTGTGGTGGGAGGGGACCGCCTGACGCGGTGGCTGCCGATACGGCACGCGGCCCCCAACCTGTAGAGGAAACGACCCGGATCCGGGTCGTTCCCGCCACAGGTTGCGCTTCGGTCACGCCATGGTGGTGGTCACCTCGGCGAAGTGGCAGGCGACCGGGTGCCCCTGGCCGCGGTCGACGAGGTCGGGGGTCTCCTCGGCACAGATGTCGGCCGCCTTCCAGCACCGGGTCCGGAACCGGCAGCCCGACGGCGGGTCGAGCGGGCTCGGGACGTCGCCCGTCAGCGTGATGCGGTTCCGTTGCCGTTCCAGGTCGGGGTCGGGGACCGGGACGGCCGAGAGGAGCGCCTGGGTGTACGGATGGGCGGGCTTGTCGAAGACCTCGTCGCGGCTGCCGATCTCCACTATGCGACCGAGGTACATGACGGCCACGCGGTGCGAGATGTGGCGGATCACCGAGAGGTCGTGGGCCACGAACAGATAGGCGACGCCGAGGCGCTCCTGGAGGTCGGCCAGGAGGTTGATGATCCCGGCCTGGATGGAGACGTCCAGCGAGGAGACCGGTTCGTCGAGCACGAGCAGGTCGGGGTCGAGGGAGAGGGCGCGGGCGATCCCGATGCGCTGGCGCTGGCCGCCCGAGAACTCGTGCGGGTAGCGGTCGGCGTCGTTGGCGTCGAGCTCGACGAGGCGGAGGAGCTCGGCCACCCGCCCCCGGCCGTCCGGCCCGTACAGGCGGTGGATCCGCATCGGCTCGGCCACGCTGGCGCCGACCCGCATCCGCGGGTCGAGCGAGGCGTACGGGTCCTGGAAGACCATCTGCATCCGCCGCCGCAGGTGGCGCAGCTCGCCCCGGCCCAGCTCGGCCAGGTTCCGCCCCGCCACCCGCACCGTGCCCGACGTCGGGTCGAGCAGGCCGAGGGCGAGCCGGGCCGTCGTCGACTTGCCGCACCCCGACTCGCCGACCAGTCCGAGCGTCTCGCCCTGGGCCACGGTGAGGTCCACGCCGCAGACGGCGTGGACCTGGCGGCCGGCCCGGGCGAACAGCCCTCGGCCGGCCGGGAAGTGCTTGACCACGTCGTTCAGCTCGAGGAGCGGCGGCGCCGGCCCGTCGCCCGGCACCGGTTCGGCGGTGGCCATCACGACCTCCCGTGCTCGGCCGCCACGGTGGCGGCGGTGGCGCCCGCGAAGTGACAGGCCGCCAGGTGCTCGGGCGCCGACGTGGAGCGCAGCTCGGGACGGTCGGAGGCGCACGGCTCGGGCACCCGGGCCACCGGGCAGCGGGGGTGGAACGGGCACCCCGGCGGCACGTCGACGAGGGACGGCGGCTGCCCCGGGATGCGGGTGAGGTGGCGGCCTCCCCTCTGGTCGAGCCGGGGCAGCGACCCCAGCAGCCCGGCGGTGTACGGGTGCTCGGGATTGTGGAAGACCTGGCGGACGGTGCCCGTCTCGACGACCCGGCCGGCGTACATCACCACCACCCGGTCGGCCACGCCGGCGACCACGCCCAGGTCGTGGCTGATGAGGACCATGGCGGAGCGGGTGCGCTCCCGGGCCTCGGCCAGCACCTCGAGGACCTGGGCCTGGGTCGTCACGTCGAGAGCGGTGGTCGGCTCGTCGGCGATCAGCAGGTCGGGGTCGTTGGCGATGGCCATGGCGATCATCGCCCGCTGGCGCATGCCGCCGGAGAACTGGTGCGGGTACTCCGAGTAGCGGTCGCCCGGGTTCGGGATGCCCACCGACCCGAGGAGCTCGACCACCCGGGCGCGCGCCTCCTTGTGCGACACGTCCCGGTGGTGGAGCCGGATGGCCTCCTCGACCTGGTGGCCCACCCGGTGCAGCGGGTTCAGGGCGGCGAGCGCGTCCTGGAACACCATGGCGATCTTCGAGCCTCGCAGGGAGCGGATCCTGTCGTCGGGGAGGTCGAGCAGGCTGGTGCCACGGAAGGTCACCTCGCCGGTCACGCGTGCGGAGCGGGGAAGCAGCCGCAGGATCGACAGCGCCGTCACGGTCTTGCCCGAGCCCGACTCGCCCACGACGGCGACCACCTCGCCCTCGCCCACCTGGAACGAGACGCCGTCCGCCGCCTTCACGACCCCCCGCTCGGCCGGGAACCGCACGCGCAGGTCCCGCACGGCGAGCAACGGCTCTGGCGCGGTCATGGGCTTCCCCCGGTGGTCCGCCCGGCGCTCCGAGCGCCCGGACGCGGTGAGTGTACGGGCTTCCCCCGGCGCGGTAGTCGCGTTACGTTTCGCGACGTGGGGCCCCATGGGAGAGGCGAGCGCGAGCCCGGACTGGTGGGGCTGCTCGTGGTGCTCGCCGTCCTCGGGGCGATGGCGGCCGTCGCCTTCACCGCCCTCGGCGGCTCGGACGGTGAGCCGGCGGCCAGGCCGTCGGGACTGGCGGCGGAGGTCGTGCCGGCGGCCAGGGCCGACCTCGACGCGGTGGCGCAGTCGGGCCAGGCCCTGCGGACGGGTGTCGCCGACCAGGCGTCGAACGCCTGCCTGGTCGACGCCCGGACGTTGGCGACCGCCGTGGCGGCGTACGAGGCGTCGAGGGGGAGTCACCCGGCAAGCGTCGACGAGCTGGTCACCGCCGGGTTGCTCGCGCAGGCGCCGTCGTCGCCCGGCTACTCCGTCACCCTCGAATCGGCCGGCGGGAAGTCCACGGGGCGGGTGCTCGTCAACGGCATGGAGCCCGCTGCCGGCTGCGAGGCGCCCACCGGCTGAGTAGTTCGCAGACGTCGTGCGCCGTCCGATCTTCAGCCGTTCTTCAGGTCGGTCTGCCAGGCTCGTCGGGACCACCCGGAGCATGGCGTTTTCGGCGAGAGAGGACGAACGATGACGCACCGGCCGGCGCCGTCCCGTGACCGTGGCGCCAAGACCAGCTCCACGGCCGTCGAGTGGCTGGCCGTCGCCATCCTCCTCGGCGTCCTCGCCGGCGTCGTGGTGTTCGTGGTGAACGGCGTGACCGGCTGAGGCACCGGCAACATCTTCAGCCTGCCTTCAGGAATCCCTGCGACAGTCGGCTGCGGGGCCGTCGCGGCCCGGGAACCGAGGGGGCTTCGATGATCGATCGGATGGGCCGGCTGCGCAGGGGCACCGGGCAGGGGGGCTTCACCCTCATCGAGCTCCTCGTCGTGATCGTGATCCTCGGCATCCTCGCCGGCGTGGTCGTGTTCTCGGTGAGCGGCGTGACGGACAAGGGCGAGTCGGCGGCCTTCCAGACCGACGCCCGCACGCTGCGCACCGCCCAGGAGGCGTACTTCGCGAAGTTCGGGGAGTACGCCGACGTGCAGACCCTGGCCGACGAGGGCTTCCTGGCCGGGGGCACGTTCACCGGCAACCGCACCGAGAAGGGCAACACCATCGTGTTGGGCACCGGCCCGAGCGGGAAGCCGAACTCGGCGTACACCATCACCTGCGGCGAGAACGGCTCTCCGGTCCCCGGCGGGTGCGGGACGGCGGGGACGGTCGCCCGGGGCGGCACGCTGGTCGTGGGCGAGACCTTCGCCAGCAACGCCACGACCAACGTCGCCTCCTCCACCGGCGGCGGCACCCACGCCTGGTGGGAGACGATGTACAACGGCCTGATCGAGCTGGACGAGGCCGGGAACCCCTCGCCCGAGCTGGCCGCCGTGGTGCCCACGGTCGGCAACGGCGGGATCACCAACGGCGGCGCCACCTACACCCTCACCCTCCGCCAGAACGTGGAGTGGCACGACAGCACGACGGCGTCGCCGCACTTCTTCAACGCCGAGGACGTGAAGTGGACGTTCGAGAAGGTGCTGCTCCGGCTGCACGCCCGGACCCGGGGCATGGCCGCCACCCTCGGCTACGACTCGGCCAACTGCCGGGCCGACAACATCGTCGCCACCAACGGCGCCGGGAGCAACGGCGGGACCGTCGTGTTCAACTTCAACTCCCCGTACATCCCCTTCCTCAAGCAGCTCAACGTCACCGAGGCGGCCATGAACCCCGCCAACTCGGTCAGCGGCGCCTTCCCGGTGGGCACCAACGGCTGCCCGAGCCAGGCGCAGGCCGACGCCGTCAAGGTCGGGACGGGCCCGTTCAAGTTCGACAGCATCAACAGCCCGTCGGCCGGCGACGGCAAGGTCGTCCGCAACCCGAAGTACTGGAAGTCCGGCCTTCCGTACCTCGACGCCATCCTCATGCGCCCGTTCACAGCCGACGCCGCCCGCTACAACGCCCTGGTGAACGGCGACGTCGACTTCGTCTGGGACGTGCCGAACCCCAACGTCGCCGCCCTCGACGCCAACCCGGCGTTCGGCATCGCGGCGACGCAGTCGCTGGGCGGGGGGCCGAACTCGGTGGACCAGGTCATCTTCAACCTCAAGGCCAGCGGCAGCACGGTGGCCAGCGTGGCGAACGGCACCGCGCCCGACCACCCCGTCCTCGGCAACGTGAACGTCCGCCGGGCCATCTTCCACGCCATCAACCGCGACGACTACCTGAACATCGGGCGCAACGGCATCGGCAACGTGTCGAGGTCGCCCATCTCCAGCCAGGTCTTCGGTGCCGCCACCGACATCCCGCTGCCCGCCTTCAGCGTGTCCACGGCGAACTCGCTGCTCGACGGCGCCGGGTGGAACGGCCCACGGGTGACGGTTGGCAGCACCCCGAACGTGCGCACGGCACTGGGCCACCCGACGCTGGCGGACGGCACCCCGCTGACGATCCGCTTCCTCCAGGGGTCCGGCATCTTCACCGACCGGCTGGCCGTGATCAAGGCGAACCTGGCGGCCGTCGGCATCGACATGCCCATCACGGTCAACACGACGAACGCCAACACCCAGGTGTTCACCAACCGCGACTTCGACCTGTACATCATCAACTACGCCAACGGCTACGACCCCCACGTCGGGGTGCGCCGCCAGTACCACAGCGACCAGATCAGCACGACGGGCACGCCCAACAACGCGGCCGGCTACCGGAACCCGGCCGTCGACGCCGACTTCGACCAGGCGGTCCAGACCCTGGACACGACGGCCCGGGCGGCCCTCTACCGCGACTTCCAGCAGCGGGTGGTGAACGACCTCCCGTACGCCTGGATGATCGAGACGCCCAACGTGCGCGGCTTCAGGGCCACCTGCACGGGCTTCCGGGTGTGGACGGGCCTGTTCGCCGAGTCGGCGAGCTGCGCCGGGTAGGGGTAGGGAGCGGAGCGGCGCCCGCCGACCGGCGGGCGCCGGCCCGGCGGTGGGAGGCTCGGGACCGGTGACCCGCCGGTTCGTCGTTCGACGCCTCCTCCAGGTGGTGCCGACGGTGCTCGGCATCGTCACCCTCACCTTCGTCCTCGTCCACGCCGCGCCCGGCGACCCCGCCCTCGACTTCGCCGGGGAGGGCGCCGACCAGGCCCAGATCGACGCCGCCCGCACCTACCTGGGCCTGGACCGCCCCCTCCCGTCGCAGTACGCGACCTACGCCGCCAACCTGCTCACCGGCGACCTCGGGACGTCGTTCACCCAGCGCCGGCCGGTGCGCACGGTCATCGCCGACCGGTTGCCGGCCACGCTGCTGTTGACCGGCTCGGCGCTGGCGCTGTCGACGGCGGCCGGCCTCGCCCTCGGCGTGTGGGCGGGACGCCGGGCCCGGGGAGCGGCGGCGGGGACCGTCAACGTGGCCGCCGTGCTCAGCTACTCGCTCCCGGGCTTCTGGCTCGCCCAGCTGGCGGTCCTCCTCGTCGCCCTCCGCCTCGGCTGGCTGCCGGCCACCGGGCTGAACGACGCCCGGGCCGGGTACACGGGGACGGCCGCGGTGGTCGACACCGCCCGCCACCTCGTCCTGCCGGCGTTGGTGCTGGCCGTCTCCGAGGTGGCGCTGCTGTTCCGGGTCACCCGGGCGGGCCTGCTCGGCGAGCGGGGCCGGGAGTACGTGCGCACGGCACTGGCCAAGGGCGCGTCCGACCGCGAGGTGGTCCGCCGCCACGCCCTGCCCAACGCCCTGCTCCCGGTGGTGACCGTCGTGGGCAGCCGGGTCGGGTTCCTGGTGTCGGGCGCCGTGCTGGTCGAGACCGTCTTCAACTGGCCGGGGGTGGGCCGCCTCCTCGTCGAGGCGGGCCAGGCCGGCGACCACCCGGTGATCCTGGGGATGGTGCTCCTGGTCGCCCTGGCCGTGGTGGTGACGAACCTGGTGACCGACCTGGTGTATGCGTGGGTCGACCCCCGCATCCGCCACCGCTGAGGTGACGGTGACGGCGCCGCCGCCGCGCCGCTCCCGGGTCCGGCGCCGTTCGTTGCGCAACGCCGCCCATTACCCGGCCCTCCTCGCCGGCGCGCTCCTCACCGGCCTGGTCGTGACGGTGGCGCTGCTGAACGAGCGCCTGGCGCCGGGGTACGTCTTCGCCACCTCGGCGGCCGACCGGCTCTCGCCGCCGTCCGTCGACCACGTGATGGGCACCGACCAGTTGGGCCGCGACCTGTTCACCGGCGTGGTCCGGGGCGCCCACACGTCGCTCGGCGTGGTGGCCGGCGTGGTCGTCATCGCCGCCGTCATCGGCGTCGTCGTCGGGGCGCTCTCGGCCCTGCGCGGCGGCGTGGTGGACGACGTCGTGCTGCGGGTCATCGAGACCGTGCAGACCGTCCCCCGGTTCTTCCTGGCCGTGCTGGTGGTCGGGTGGTTCGGGCCGGGCACCCCGGTGACCGTGCTGCTCGGGCTCACGTCGTGGCCCTTCCTCGCCCGGGTCGTGCGGGCCGAGACGCTCTCGCTGCGGGAGCGGGCGTTCGTCGAGGCGGCTCGGGCTGCCGGCGCCGGTGACCTGCGCGTCCTTGTCCGCCACGTCGTCCCCAACATCGTGCCCGGCGCCGCCGTGGTGCTCGCCCTCGTCGGTTCGCGCGTCGTCCTCCTCGAGGCGGGGCTGGCGTTCCTCGGGCTGGCCGACGCCAACGTCGCCAGCTGGGGCGCGCTGGTGAACAACGCCCAGCCCTACCTGGCCACGGCGTGGTGGATGTCGGTGTTCCCGGGCGGTGCCATCGCCGTGACGGTGCTGGGCATGAACCTCCTGTCGGACGGCCTGGCCGGCCTGGCCGACCCCATGTCGGCCGCCCACGAGCGCCGCTGGCGCGGAGGCGAGTCGTCCCTCGGGGGGTGAAACGGGCCGTAGGAGCTCGTCCCGGGATCTTCAGGAGAACTTCAGGAGCGACCGCCATACTCCTGGAAACGCCGGCCGCGCGGTCGGGCCCGCGCCCGAGACGGCGGGTGTGCCCACGACGTTCCAAAGGGGGGTTCAGGTGATTGCAGCCATGAGTGAGAGGGTCGCGAGGAGAAGGGGCGCCCAGGGCGGGTTCACCCTCATCGAGCTCCTCGTCGTCATCGTCATCCTCGGCATCCTCGCCGGCGTCGTCGTGTTCTCGGTGGGCGGCGTCAAGAACAAGGGCGAGAACGCGGCGTACGCCACGGATGCCCGGACGCTGCGGACCGCGCAGGAGGCGTACTACGCGAAGTTCGGGCGCTACGGGACCGCGGAGGAGCTCGTGCAGGCCGGGTTCCTGGCGTCGGCGCCGGAGCTGAGCGACCTCGTCCTGGCGCCCGACAAGCAGTCCTTCACCATCACCTGCGACGCCACCAAGGCGGGCTGCGGCGCCTCGGGCGCCATCGCCGTCGGCGGGACGCTGGTGATCAACAACGGCGCTACGGCGCCCGCGGCCACGCTCAACCCGGCGGTGACCAGCGAGGGCGGGACCCACTCCAACTCCGAGGACATGTTCAACGGGCTGCTCCGCTACGAGAAGGACGGGAGCATCGGGGGCGACCTGGCCCAGACCTTCTCGTTCGACACCGTCCCGGCCGCCTCGAACCCGAACTGCGCCGGCGTCACGTGCGATGCCTCGACCACCGTGGCGACCTTCGTCCTACGGGAGGGCGTGAAGTTCCACAACGGTGACACGCTCACGCCCGCCGACGTGGAGTTCAGCTTCGCAAAGGCCATCCTGGCGGCCCACGGCCGGACGCGGGCCATCAACCCCACCCTCGGCGTGACCGGTTCACAGCTCAGCACGGTCGTCCCACCGGAGGCCATCCAGACCCTCCCGCCGACGGCGGGGAACGGGGGCACCGTGAAGTTCAACCTCCGCCAGGTGTTCGCCCCGCTCCGCTACACCCTGAACGTGACGGAGGCGCCCATCATCCCGAGGTCCGTCTACGAGCCGTGCTGGGACGCAGGGACGCTGTTCAACGGGACGGCGTGCGCGGCCAACACCAACCCGGTGGGCACCGGCCCGTTCAAGTTCCAGTCGCTGGACGGCTCCGGCATCACCACGGTCCGCTTCCCCGACTACTTCCGGTCCGAGAACGGCATCCGCCTCCCGTACCTCGACAAGGTGATCAAGAAGGTCGTCACCGGCAACGCCGCGGACTCGCTGCGGAGCGGCGCAGTGGACGTGGCGGGCATCTCGAACGCCGACCGCCCGTCCATGGCGTCGGACTCCCGGTTCCTCCTGACCTCGACCCCGAGGGGGAGCGGCGGCGGCAACTGCATCACGACCATCGCGTTCAACACGACGAAGCGTCAGCCCGGCGCCGGGCTGACGGGGGCGCCGGTCCCCACGAGCGACCCGACGAGCCCGTACTACGGCCAGAACAAGCCGAACTCCAACGAGAACGCCTCGCCTCACCAGATCGTCGGCGACAGCCGCGTCCGGGAGGCGATCTTCAAGGCCCTGGACCGCGACAAGTTCCACCGCGACGTCGCCTTCGGCGCCGGCCGGGTGGCCGACGCCCCCGTCCACAGCATCTTCCAGCCCAACGGGGCGTACCAGGGCCCCCAGCCGCTCCCCACGTTCGACCGGGCGGCGGCCGGGGCCCTGCTCGACGCCGCCGGGTGGTCCGACACCACCGACCCGGACGGCTTCCGCCGGGCGCTGAACCACCCCAACGAGGCCCATGCGGACCCGCAGCTGGCGGTCCCGGACGGCACCAAGCTGGCGCTCGAGTACCTGGCGTCGACGGGCAACGAGGCCTTCGCCCAGGAGGTGAAGGCCCAGCTCAAGACCGTCGGGATCGACGTGACGCCGGTGCACGGCAACAACGCCTCGTTCGTCGCCCCGAGGATCTTCCACGCCCGCACGTTCGACATGGCCCAGATCTCGTACTGCAACAACGACGAGCCGCAGTTCGGCGTGCGGCGCCAGTACCACACCGACCAGCTGATCCAGACCAACGCCTTCACCAACGCCTCGGGCTACAAGAGCACGATGATGGACCAGCTGTGGCTGGACGCCAGCAAGGCGCCCGACACGTCGACCTACCAGCTCAAGTTCCTCGCCATCCAGCGCCTGGCGCTGGGGCTCGGCACGCCGAGCGCGGGCGTGACGCCGGGGACGCTGGAGACCGCCCAGAAGATCCCGATGGTGCAGATGCTCGAGTCGGCCGGCACCCGGGCCTACCGGGCCACCTGCCAGGGGTTCAACCACAACAACACCGGCCTCTACTTCGAGTCGGCCTACTGCACGAACTGAGGCCGCAACCGCGAACGACGGCGCCGTCCGGAGGGGCGGCGCCGTCGCGTTCGCGACAACGGTCGGTGATGCGTAGCATGCCGGCCGTTGCGGACCCGCGTCCCCGGCCCGGCCGGCGTCCCACTCCGCGGAGGAGGCGGCTGTGAAGCGATTCCTGCTGGTCGCGGTCGTGCTCGCCGCCGGCGCCACGGCGCTCTACCTCGTCATCCAGGACGACGACCCCGGTCCACCTCGCGACGTGGTCCTGCGGATCGACGCCGAGGCGGCCGTGTGCTGGACGGCGCTCCTCGACCCGGGCGAGGACCCGTCGGCCGAGCCGCGGAGCGAGGCGGACTGCGGTGCCCGGGAGCTCCCGTTCTCGGCCGGCGACCGGGGCAACGCCGTCGTCTCCAAGGTCGGGGACGCCGGCCAGCTCTCGGTCGCGGTCGTGGTGAACGGGGCGGAGACGCAGCGCCGGTCGACCACGGACCCCAGGGGCACCGTCGTCCTCGAGCTGTGACGGGGGCAGGGCTTGGCCGCGCCTGAGACCACCTGACGACGATGGCGTGGTCGTACGTCGCCCGGCGCGTCGCCCAGCTCGTTCCCGCCCTGGCCGCGATCCTGGTGATCACCTTCACACTCGTCCACGTCGCCCCCGGTGACCCGGTCGGGACGTTCGCCGGTGAGTACGCCGACGAGGAGATGCGGGCGGCGATCCGTGAGCAGTGGGGCCTCGACCGGCCCATGTGGTCGCAGCTCCTCACCTACGCCGGGCGGCTCCTGCGCGGCGACCTCGGCGACAGCTACGTCTACGGCCGGCCGGTGACCGCGATCATCGGGGAACGCCTGCCGGCCACGGTGCTCCTGGCGGGGACGGCGCTGGTGATGTCGCTGGTCTGGGGCCTCCTCCTCGGCCTGATCGCCGCCCGCCGCCCGTCGGGCGTCCTCGACACCACCGTCACGACGTCCTCGCTGCTGGTCAACGCCGTGCCCTCCTTCTTCCTCGCCCAGCTCGCCATCCTCCTCATCGGCCTGCGATGGGGTGTTCCCTTCGTGGGCATGACCGACAGCCGGGTCGACTACCGCGGCTTCGAGCACGTGGTCGACGTCGGGCGCCACCTCGCCCTGCCGGCCGTGGTGCTCGCCCTGTCGGAGGTCACGCTGGTGGCGCGGCTCACACGGACCGGTCTCGTCAACGAGATGGCGGCGCCGTACACGCGCACGGCCGAGGCCAAGGGACTGGCGGCCGACGTCGTCCTGTCCCGTCACGCCCTGCGCAACGCCTCGCTGCCGCTGATCACGGTGGTCGGGGCCCGGGTGGGCTTCCTGTTCTCGGGCGCCGTGATCATCGAGACCGTGTTCTCGTGGCCCGGCGTCGGCGGGCTGCTCGTCGACGCCGCCAACTCGGGCGACCGCCCGATGACCCTGGGCCTGGTGCTCATGGTCGCGACCAGCGTGCTCATCACCAACCTCGTCACCGATCTTGTCTATGCCTGGGTCGACCCTCGAATCCGCCACCGCTGAGGACGCCCGCTCGGTCCGGCCGTCCGGCCGCCCGCCGAGCCGGCGGGGCGCCACCGTCCGCCGCGTGCTGTCACGCCCGCTCGGCCTGGTCGGGCTGGCGCTCGTCTCCGTGGCGGCCGGCACCGCCCAGTTCGCCGACAGGATCGCCCCCGGGGACCCCTTCGACACCTCGGCCGGCCCGTCGCTCTCGCCCCCCTCCTGGGACCACCTAATGGGGACGGACAACCTGGGCCGGGACCTGTTCACCGCCGTCGTGCACGGGACGCGGACGTCGATGATCGTCGTGCTGTGGGTGGTCGCCATCTCCTCGGCCATCGGCATCGTCGTGGGATCGCTGTGCGGCTACCGGGGCGGCCTGGTGGACGACGTGATGATGCGGGTGACCGAGGCGTTCCAGCTCGTCCCCCGCTTCTTCCTGGCCCTGCTGGTGATCTCGTTCTGGGGGCGGGGCCTGGAGAAGATCATCCTCCTCCTCGGCCTCACCTCCTGGCCGTTCCTCGCCCGCATCGTGCGGGCGGAGGCGATCCGCCTGCGGAACCAGACGTTCGTGGAGTCGGCACGCTCGGTCGGCGCCTCGTCGGCCCGCATCCTGGTTCGCCACGTCGTCCCGAACCTGCTCCAGCCCGTGGTGGTGGTCATCGCCCTGTTCGCGTCGCGGGTGATCCTCATCGAGGCGGGGCTCGCCTTCCTCGGCCTGGGCGACCCCGACCGGGTCAGCCTCGGCTTCCTCGCCAGCAACGCTCAGCAGTTCCTGCGCCTGGCGTGGTGGATGGCGGTGTTCCCCGGCGCCGCCATCGCCCTCGTCACGCTCGGGCTGAACCTCCTCGCCGACGCCGTCAACGACGCCCTGCGGGGAACTCGGTAGCCCGGCCGCCGCTGCGGGGAGCCCGTCCACCGGGGGCTCCGGGCACTCGTGCCGCGACGCGGGTCAGGGCCCGGCCGGAGCCGGGCCCTGATGACGTGCTCGCCGCGGGTGCGGCTACAGGTTGCCACCCTGGCCGGCGACTCCGCCCTCCGTGGGTCCGCACTGCGGTACCCCGCCGGCCGCCACCCGGATCTCGACGCCGGCACCGATGTCCGCGCTGCCGTCGCGGTCGAACACGAAGACGTCGTGCAGCGTGGACTCGGTGGAGAGGAACCCGGCGCTCACGAGCGCCGACTCCGGGACCGGGGTCCGCGTGGCGGTGCCGGTCCCGTCCCAGTTGGCCGGGGTGACGACGTAGTTGTTGTGCTGCGCGTAGTTCGCCTCCATGGCGGTGCGGAGGGTCCGGGTGTCCGTCTGGCACGCCGCGTCCTCGCCCTTGTCGTTGATGCCGCTCACGGCGAAGACGACGACACCGGCGAGGATGCCGAGGATGACGATGACGACGAGGAGCTCGATGAGGGTGAAGCCCCCCTCGCCGGCCGCCCGGGGCCGGTTCTTCAGTGATTCCATCATCGTGGTAGTCCTGCCTTTCGGTTCGGTTGGGTCCCGTGACCGGGGAGCCCCTCTGGGTTTTCGAGTTCGGGGACTCCGGTCCCCGCCGCCGAGCCGAGCCGGAGTTCCCCCGACCGTCCTTGCCACGCTCGTGCGAACAGCCTTGCACCTGCTTCCCGAAATGGTTATCAGCCGGACCTGAAGGTTCCCTGAAGATCATCGGGACCGTTCGTCCCCCTGGGCGCCGGCAGGCGGACGAGGAAGGCGCCGTGGTCGTAGGCCAGGTCGCCGCCGTGGGCGAGAGCGAGCTCGCGGGCGATCGCCAGCCCGAGGCCCGAGCCGCCCCTCCCGTCGAGGCTGACGAACCTCTCGAAGATCGCCGACGACTCTGCGGGCGGGACCCCGGGACCGTCGTCCGCCACCTCGATCTCGACCCACCCGTCCGAGCGGCGCAGCCGCAGGTCCACGGCGGAGACGGCGTGGCGCCGGGCGTTGTCGGCGAGGTTGGAGACGATCTCCGACACGGCGTGGGCGTCCACGGCCGGGCGGCCGACCGGCTCGTCGCCGTCGGCTGCGACCGTGATCTTCAGGGTGGGGGCCCGGTTGCGGAGGTTGTCGGCCAGCACCTCGCAGAGGGCGACGAGGTCGCACGGCGCCTTCGAGAGGGCGAGCCCCTGGTCGAGGCGCGCGATGCGGAGGAGGCCGGCGACCAGCCGGCCCGCCCGCGCCGTCTCGCGGACCACGGCGCCCAGCATCGCCTCCCGGTCGTCCTCGGCGAGCTTGTCGCCCGAACGGGCGAGCACCTCGGCCGACGCCTGGATGTTGGTGATGGGGGCCCGGAGCTGGTGGGCGGCGTCGTCGAGGAAGCGCCGGGTGGTGGCCTCCGACGCCCGCGCCTCGCGGGCCGCCTGCTCGAGCGCCGCCAGGGTGTCGTCGAGCTGGCGTGCCACCCACCGCTCCTCGGTGATGTCCCGGTCGATGGACGAGACCGCCGCCACGCTGCCGTCGGGGTCCCGGACGGGCGACATGGTGACGGCGACGTCGATGAGCTCGCCGTTCCTGCACCGCCGGGTGGTCACACCCCGTTGGACCGGCTCGCCGCGGCGGACGGCGTCGAGCGACCGGTGGAGCGCAGGGCGAAGCTCGGGCGGGACGATGAGGTCGACGTGGCGGCCGACGGCCTCCTCCGCCGGGTAGCCGTACATCGCCTCGGCGCCGGCGTTCCACGTGAGGATGGTCCCGTCGGGCGTGGTGCTCAGCATGGCCTCGTCGGCCGACTCGACGAGCGCCGCCAGCCGCGCCGTGGCCTCCTGGGCGCTCGCCTCGCCGGTGGCGTCCCACAAGAACGCGCTCGTGGTCGTCGTGCCCCGATGGCCCGTCGTCCACGCGATCATCCGGGCCGGGAACCGGCGGCCGTCGCGGTGAAGGACGACCAGCGACGTCACCCGGCCGGTGGCGTCGGCGCCCTCGTCGGCGAAGCCGGCCAGGGGCTGCGCCCCCGTGTCCGGCCCGGCCGGCGTGACCGTGCCCGCGAACGGCCGGCCCATCACCTCCTCCGGGGCCCACCCGAACATCCGCTGGGCCTGGTCGTTCCAGTCGAAGATCCGGTCCTCCTCGTCCACCGCCACGAAGGCCTCCCGCGCCGTGGCCAGGATCCTCCGGTTGCGCTCGAGCAGCCGGTCGCTCTCCGCCTTGGCCGCCTCGGCGTCGTCCACGGCCTGCTCGAGGGCGTCCAGCATGGAGTCGTAGGCGGACGCCATCTGCCCGAGGCGGGTGTCGGCCGGCTCGGGCCGCAGCCGCTCGCCCCGGGTTCCTCCGGCCGTGCGGCGGGCCGCCTCCGTGATGCGGTCGAGCGGCTCGAGCGCGTACTCGGAGATGAGTCGCAGGAGCACGAATGCCAGCGCCACGACCAACGGTGTGACGACCGCCTCCAGGGCCAGCAGGCCGCGCAACGTCCCGTCGGCGCTCTGGCGCGAGACCACGAGGTCGACCGTCGTGCCGTCGGGGAGCGCCACCATCCTGCGGAGGACGGCCTCGCCCGCTCCCACCGGGTCCCCGACGGTGTCGAGGAGGCGTCCGCCGGAGTCGTGGACGGTCGCCCGCACGCCGCGCTCGTCCAGGCGTTCGGTGAGGTCGGTGACGGCGGGGCGCGACACCTCGGACGCCACGATCCGCTCCGCCAGGTCGAGCTCGTCCTCCAGGCCGGCGTAGAGGTTCGAGCGCAACGCCACGAACAGCAGGACGTCGAGCGCCACGGCGAGGACGGCGACCACCGTCACCCCGGCCAGGACGAGGCGTCGACCGAGGGACGGCGTCCGCACGAGCGTGCGTCCGGACTAGGTTCGGGAGAAGGCGCGCGCGCCAGCCATCATGTGGAAGGTAGCGCGGTTGCCCCCGCAGGAGAACCGGTTCGCCGCCGCGCCGACGTCGGTTCGCCGCGCTGCGTCACCGGCCACCGACGCGCGGTGGGCTCGGGGACCGCAGGGCGTCGTCAGACTCGCAGCATGTAGCCGACGCTGCGGACGGTGTGGATGATCCGCGACCCCTGGGCCTCGAGCTTGCGGCGCAGCGCGCACACGTGGACCTCGATGACGTTGGGGTCGCAGGCGTCGAAGCCCCACAGCTGCATGAGGATCTGCTGCTTGGACAGGATCTGCCCGGCATGGCGGGCCAGGAGCATCAGCAGGTCGTACTCGGTGCGGGTGAGCTCGAGGTCCTCGCCGCCGCGGGTGACCGATCGGTTCGAGTCGTCGACCTCGACGTCGCCGATCTCGACGACCTTGGGGCCCAGCCGGCCGGAGCGCCGGAGCAGGGCGTGGGTGCGGGCGATGAGCTCCGCCGTCGAGAACGGCTTCCCCAGGTGGTCGTCGGCGCCCGCCTCGAAGGCGGCCAGCCGGTTCTCCAGGCTGTCTGCCGCCGTGAGGACCATGACGGGCAGGTCGTCCTCCCGCAGCATGCGGGCCATCGTGTACCCGTCGGGCCCGACGGGGAGCCGCACGTCGACGATCGCCACGTCCGGTCTGAACGACCTGGTGACGTCGGCCAGGGCGGTGCCGTCCGCCTCCGTGCGGACCTCGTAGCCCTCGCTGCGGAAGGCCAGCTCGAGGGCTTGGCGAACCGAGCTCTCGTCGTCCACGACGAGCACCTTCGCATTTGGCACGGTCCCACCCGCCCTTCCTCGCGGCGTGCCGGATCGGCATACCGCCGCAACTACGGCTCGTTAACCTATACGCGCTGGCGGCCGCCAACGCAAGGCCTGAGGGCCGGAGGGCGCCGCCCCCGAAGGTGGTTCGGCAATCACTTCGGTTCGAGGTTCTTCCGGAGTGGTCCCACGGCTACAGTTGGCGGGGAGACCGATCGGGGGAGCGGCGGGAAAATGAACTCCAGGACCGACGTCGCAGGAGACATCCCGGGCACGTGCCGGGCGGAGGGCCGCCGGTGATACGCCGTCGGGGCGCGCCCCCCGGTGAGGTGGCCCGGGAAGGGACCGGGCCCGTCGGCGGGGCGGGAGCCGGACGCGACGGCAACGGCAACGCCCCGGCGCCCGAGGAGGCACCGGCACCGCCGCCGCCGCCCCCTCCGCCCACCCGCAAGGGCCCTCCCCTCGGCGAGCGGCTCGTCTCCCGCGGCCTGGTGACGCCCGCGCAGCTGGCCGAGGCGTTGCTCCAGCAGCCGCTGACGGGCAAGCGCCTCGGCGTGCTCATCGTCGAGCTGGGCATGGTCAACGAGCGCCCGGTCACCGAGGTGCTGGCCGAGCAGCTCGGGCTCCGGCTGGTGGACCTGGGCCAGGAGGAACCGGACCCCGACGCCGTGCGCCAGCTGCCGGAGGGCCTGGCCCGATCGCTCAACGCCATCCCGATCCGTACCGTCGACGACCGGCTGGAGGTCGCCGTCGCCGACCCGATCGACCCGAGCGTGGCGAGCGAGCTGCTCACCGCCGTCGCCCCGCAGCCGGTGAGCTTCGCCATCGCCGCGCCGTCGGACATCCGCCGCGCCATCGAGCACACCTACCGGGCCCTGTCGGGGGTCGAGTCCCTCGTCGAGCAGTTCCAGGCCGCCGAGGCGCTCCGCCAGGTCGAGGTGTCCTCCCGGGTGATCAGCGAGGACGCCCCGGTCGTCCACCTGGTCGACCTCGTCATCACCCAGGCGGTGCGGGACCGCGCCTCGGACATCCACATCGAGCCGCAGCACGACCGCCTGCGCATCCGGTTCCGGATCGACGGTGCGCTCCACGACGTCCTGGCGCTGCCCGCCGCCATGTCGGCCGCCCTGGTCAGCCGGATCAAGATCATGGCGAACATGAACATCGTCGAGCGCCGGCGCCCCCAGGACGGCCAGATGGGACGGGACGTGGACGGGCGGCCCCTGGACGTCCGCATCGCAACCAGCCCCACCATCTGGGGCGAGAAGGCGGTGCTCCGGCTCCTCGACCGGAACCGGACGCTGTTCCGCCTCGACGAGCTCGGCATGCCTCACGTGACGTACGAGCAGTTCGCCAAGCTCCTGCGCACGCCCTACGGCATGGTGGCGTGCGCGGGCCCCACCGGGAGCGGCAAGACCACCACGCTGTACGCCACCCTCGGTGAGATGCACGGCGCCGAGCGGAACATCACCACCATCGAGGACCCCGTCGAGTACGTCTTCTCGTCGATCAACCAGATCCAGATCAACGAGCAGGCGGGGATCACCTTCGCCACCGGGCTGCGGGCCATCCTGCGCCAGGACCCCGACATCATCCTGGTGGGCGAGATCCGGGACGCGGAGACGGCGCGCATCGCGGTGGAGTCGGCGCTCACCGGCCACTTCGTGCTGTCCTCGATCCACGCCACCGACGCCTGCTCGGCGCTCCAGCGCTACCTGGAGATGGGCATCGAGCCCTTCCTCATCGCCTCCACCGTCAACGGCGTGGTGAGCCAGCGCCTCGTGCGGCGCATCTGCGACCAGTGCCGCGGGCCGTACGAGCCGTCCATCGAGGAGCTGGCGTTCTTCGAGGAGGCGGGCGGGCGCCCGCCCGAGAAGGGCTTCACCCAGGGCCGCGGGTGCAACTTCTGCGCCCGCACCGGCTACCTCGAGCGCGTCGGCGTGTTCGAGCTGGTGCGCATGACCAACACCATGAAGCGGCTCATCATCGAAGGAGCCCCGTTGGACCAGATGCGGGCCGCCGCCGTGGCCGACGGGACCCAGACGCTGCTCAACGGCGGCGTCGGCCTGGTCGAGGCGGGCGTCACCACGATCGCCGAGATCCTCTCGAGCATCTACGTGCTGTAGGCGGACCACCGATGCCCAGGTTCAAGTACGTCGCGACCGACCCGGACGGGGAGCAGCTCGTCGGCGTGGTGAAGGGCTCCAGCGTCGAGGGTGTCACCGACAGCCTGGCGAGCCAGGGCATCCAGGTCCAGACCGTCCAGCCCGAGAGCCGCTCGATACTCCAGCTGGAGCTGACCCCCAGAAAGGTCAAGCCCGTCGAGCTGGCCAACTTCTCGCGGCAGATGGCCGCGTTCATCACCGCCGGCCTCCCGCTGATCGAGGCGCTGGCGATCATCGAGGAGGAGTCCCCCAGCAAGACGCTGCGCAAGGTGGTGCGCGAGGTGGCCGACTCGCTGCGCTTCGGCGAGAGCTTCGCCGAGGCGATGAGCGCCCACGCCGACGCCTTCCCGCCCTTCTACATGGCGGTGCTGCGCTCGGCCGAGGCGACCGGCGAGCTGGACGTCGTCATGCGCCAGCTGGCGCGCTACATCGAGCGCGACATGGAGGCGAAGCGCAAGATCCGGTCGGCGCTGGCCTATCCGACGCTGGTGTTCGCCATGTCGCTCGTCACCGTCGGCGTCCTGACCGTGTTCGTCCTCCCCCGGTTCAAGGTCTTCTTCGAGTCCTTCGACGCCGAGCTGCCGCTCGCCACCCGCATGCTCATCCGCGCCACAGACTGGTTCTCGTCGTCGTGGGTCTACCTCGTGCTGCTCGTGGTGGCCGTGGTGGTGGGCGTCATCGCCGCCCTCCGCACCGAGCGCGGGCGCATGCTCCGGGACCGGTTCCTCCTGCGCACACCCGTCCTGGGCGACGTCGTGCGGTTCACCGTCGTCGAGCGCTTCTGCCGCGTCCTCACGTCGATGCTCGAGGCGGGCGTGCCCATCCCCGACGCGCTGCGGCTCGCCAGCACCGGCTCCAACAACCTGGTGTTCGAGCGCTCGCTGGACGTCGCCCGCCGGGAGATGCTCGAGGGCGACGGGATCGCCCGGCCCATCGCCCGCACCAAGCTGTTCCCGGTCACCGTCACCTCGATGATGCGCGTGGGGGAGGAGACGGGAACGCTCGACGACCAGCTCGAGGTCGTCGCCACGTACTTCGAGTCCGAGCTCCAGTACAAGCTGAAGAGGCTCACCAACCTCTTCGAGCCGCTCGCCGTGGTCTTCGTCGGCATCTTCGTCGGTTTCGTGGCCATCGCCCTCATCTCGGCCGTGTACGGCATCTACAACCAGGTCGACATCAGATGACCGGGTGTCCGCCGTGCCGGCGAGCACGGTCGGGCGAAGAGGCGGGCGTCACGCTCATCGAGGTCGTGGTGTCGGTGTTCATCATGGGCGTCGCCTTCGCCGTCATCGTCGGCGGCCTCGGCACCGCGGTCGTCGGCTCCGACCTCCAGCGCCGCCAGGCCGACGCCGACGTGGCCCTCCGCCACGCGGCGGAGACGATGGCCTACCAGCCGTGCGGCACCACCGCGACGTACTCGCCCCCGCCGCCGCCGGCGGGTATCACCGTCACCGTCGAGCGGGTCACCTACTGGGACGGCGGCGGCCGGTACGTCGCCGGGCTGCCCGGTGACTGCAACGACGAACCGCCGCTCCAGCTGATCGAGCTGGAGGCGTCGTCGACGGGCGGCCGGCTGGTCTCGCGGACGCTCGAGGTGGTGAAGCGGCCGTGACGCGCCGGGCGCCCCGCGGCGAGGGCGGGTTCACGCTGCCGGAGCTGCTGGTGACCATCTCGATCATGAGCATCATCGGGGCGGCGCTGACGGGCGCCGTGTTCCTCGGCTTCCGCACCACCGACGCCACCGGCGCCCGAGTGGCCCGTTCGTCGGCCATCCAGGCGCTCACCGCCTACTTCACCGAGGACGTCCAGCGGGCGGAGTCGGTGGGGACGACGCTGACGGCCGAGCCCTCCGGGCCCGACGAGTGCGCCACCGCCCCCGCCGGTCGGCTCGTCCGCCTCGGGTGGACCGAGGACAACGTCCCCCGGGCCGTCGTGTACGCCCTCGACCCGCCGACGGGCACCGCCCACGAGGTCGTGCGCTGGTCGTGCCGCGGCAACGTCGCCGTCCCCCGGGTGATCGGGCACCTCGTCCACGACGAGGGCTCGCCCCTGCCTCTCGAGGTGCGGTGCGACGGCGGCCCGTGCCCCGACGCCCCCGGGACGCCCGCCACCGTCACCCTGCGGATCTACACCGACCCGTCGTCGTCGCCGGGGGCACCGGTCGAGTTCACCGTCCGGCGGAGGACGGCGTGACCCGCCCGTCGCCGCGGCCCGTCGGGCGGGGGCGGGGCGAGGACGGCAGCATGCTGCTCATCTCGCTGGTCTTCGTCACGGTGTTCGCCGTGCTCATCACCGCGGTGATCACCTTCACCGACGTCGGGCTGCGGGCGTCGCGGGGGTTCGGCGAGCGGGGGAGGACGACGTACGCCACCGACGGCGCCGTCCAGGCGTCCATCCATCGCTACGCCTCGGGCGGCCCGTGCGACGACTTCGACGCGCCGGTCCGCGCCGACGGCGACCCCGTGGGCGGCAGGGCGCTCACCGTCCACTGCTCGGGCCCGCCGCCCGGGGGCGAGCGGGCCAACAAGCCGGTCAACGCCCTGCTGAGCCTCGGCACCGCCGCCGGTGAGGTCGGGGTGGAGACCACGGCGCCCATGCGGGTCCTGGGCAGCGTCTTCTCCAACTCCACCGTCAAGGCGGGCGGGACGCTCGTCGTGCAAGGGGCGGTCGAGGCGACCGGCAACTGCACCGGCCCCGTGCAGACCGACCCGCCCGGCGGGGTGCGGTGCGCCAACAGCCCCCCCGACGCGGGTGTTGCCGACCTGTCCCGCGGGCGTGACCCTCGGTACGTCAAGGCCCGGTCGACGGTGCCGGGGCGCCGCAGCGTGCCCCCGTGCCCGGCCGCCCCGGAAGGTGAAGTCGAAGTAGTGGAAGCCGGGCTGGAACCACAGCACGGCGTTGGGGCATGCGCCCGAGGTGAGGGCGGACAGGGCGGCGGCGTCGTCGTAGTAGCCGGGGGGCAGGGTCACCAGCCACGCCGGGGCGGCCGGGCACGGGGGCACGCTGCGGCGCCCCGGCACCGTCGACCGGGCCTTGACGTACCGAGGGTCACGCCCGCGGGACAGGTCGGCAAC
>DATLFN010000064.1 GCA_035540975.1 Acidimicrobiales bacterium | reverse complement strand
CTTACAAGGAAGGGGTCGGGGGTTCGAGTCCCTCAGCGCCCACCGCGAAGGAGCAGGTCCGAGGGAATGTCCTGGTCCGGGGCCGGTGACCATCCCCTGCGACGTAGCCACGTTGACGCAGCCTTTCGCTCGATGGCTACGTCGAGGCGCCCGAGTGTCCGGTGGAGCGAGCCCGCGCAGCGCTGGATGGCGTGAGTGCGCTTCCCCGACGGGTGTCACGTCGCGGAGGCCGTCGGTGGATGTTCCCCGTCGCGACGCGGGGAGGCCCGCAGCAACGCTGCGGGCCTCCCGGGAAGTGAGTGGTGCGGCTGGGTTAGGGCCGGCCGGGTCGGGCCGGGGGGACCGAGTCGGGGATGAAGCCGGCGGCCGGGGTGCTGCCGGCGGTGCTCAGGCCGGCGGTGCTCTGCGTGCCGGCGGCGGCCGGAGGACCGGCGGCCGGGGTGGTGCTGGCAATGTCGAGCCCGGTCGAGCCCTGGGTGCCGGCGGTGGCCGGCTTCCCGGAGGGAACAGCGGTCGGGGCGTGGCCAGCAGCAGGCGTGGTGTTTGCCTTGTCCAGGCCGTTCTGGCCCGGAGCGGCGGGACGGCCGGTGTCGGCGGGGCGGTTGGCGTCGCCTTGCAGCTTGGCGTCGGCACTCACGGCCGTGCCGTCGACGCCGCCATCGGTGGCGTCGGTGGCGACCGTGCCCCCGAAGTCAGCCTTGGCGCTGGCGCCGCTGGGGAACGAGAACGGGCTGACGGCCTCGACGGTGGTGGCCACCGCGGCCTGGGTGGGGCCGGGCAGAACGCCGGCCGCTCCGCCGGCGGTCACGGCGACGGTGGCCATGCCCACGCCGAAAGCGGCCTTGGTGGCCACGCTGAGCGCTGCGAGAAGTTCGGTGATGATCATTGGGTCTTCCTCCACTTGGGTAGTCCGGCTGCCCGCGGCGCAGGCCCGGTGACGTTGCTCGCTGCTGTCACCAGCAGGTAGCCCTTTCGGTGGCCCCCCCACTAGGTGGCGACTGACCTCAGTGTGGGGGCCCGATCCCTAAGCCCAGGCAAAGCCGCTCACAAGACTCACCCCTTTTTCCGCCATCCCACGCCGGTTCGACTCGGGCATCGGGATCTCCAACGGTTCGTCTTGCAGTCGTGGCGGTACCGTCGCAGCGTGACGACCGTCGCCGTAGTGGAGGACGACACCCACATCCTTGCTGCTGTCACCAGGGGCTTGACCGAACGTGGTCACGTGGTGCTGGGGGCGTCCAGCGGGCTGCGGGCCTTGGGCGAGATCGTCGACCAGCGCCCTGACGTGGTCGTCCTCGACCTCGGTCTGCCCGACATCGACGGCCTCGAGCTGCTGCGGATGCTTCGTGCGGTGAGCACCGTCCCCGTGATCGTGGCCACCGCCCGCGACGACGAGGGCGAGATCATCCGGACCCTCGACGCCGGCGCCGATGACTACGTGATCAAGCCGTACTCGGCCGACCAGCTCGACGCCCGCATCCGGGCCGTGCTCCGCCGGGTCAGGGAGGACGACGCCGACGAGCCGGTCCGGATCGGTGGGCTCACCCTCGACGCTCGCAGCCGGGTGGCCGCCATCGACGGCCAGCCGATGGACCTGAGCCGCAAGGAGTTCGACCTGCTCTGGCACCTCGCCACCCGCCGAGGCGAGGTCGTCTCCAAACGGGAGCTCCTCGCCGCGGTGTGGCGGCAGCCGTACGGGGGCCCCGAGAAGACCGTTGACGTCCACCTGTCGTGGTTGCGGACCAAGCTGGGCGAGTCGGCCCGGTCGCCCCGCTACCTGCGCAGCGTGCGGGGTGTGGGCGTCATGCTCATCGACCCGCACACCCCGTGAGGGCCCGCCTGGCCCTCACCGCGGCGGCGGTGACCACCATGATCGTGCTGGCCTTCTGCCTCCCCCTGGGCCGGCTCATCCAGGTCGTGGCCGCCAACCGGGCCCTCGAAGCCGCCAAGCTGGAATCCCGCTCGCTGGCCGGCGCCATCAGCGCCGTCCCCGGCCAGACCGCCACCATCACCCAGCTGGTCGAACAGGCCAACGCCGGCAGCCCCCGGCCCATCACCGTCTACCTGCCCGACGGCACCATCCTCGGGGAGAAGGTCCCCGCCGACGCCGAGGTCGAGCTGGCCCGCAAGGGCCGCTCGTTCACCACCCCCGCCCCGAACGGTGGCCGCGACATCCTCGTCGGCGCCGTCGGACCCGACCCGACGGCGGCGACCGTGGTCCGGGTCCGCGTCGAGGGCTCGCTGCTGCGCAGCGGCGTCCAGCGGGCCTGGGCCGTCATCGCCGCCATCGGCCTGCTCGTCGTCGTCGTCGCCGTGGCCCTCGCCGACCGCCTGGCCCTGTCGATCGTCCGGCCCATGGGCGAGCTCTACTCGGTGACCAGCCAGCTCCAACGGGGCGAGATGGGCGCCCGGGTCTCACCGGCGGGCCCTCCCGAGGTGGCCGAGGTGGGCCGCGCCGTCAACGGGCTGGCCGACCGCATCGGCGACCTCCTCGCCGCCGAACGAGAGGCGGCCGCCGACATGTCGCATCAGCTGCGGACCCCCCTCACCGTGCTCCGCCTGGACGCCGAGAGCCTCGCATCAACCGAGGACCGCCAGCGCATCACCGGCGATGTCGACCGGCTGGAACAGGTCGTCACCCGGGCCATCCGGGAGTCCCGCTCCAGCACCCGAGCCACAGGACGCGGCCGGCAAGGAGCCTGTGACCTGGGAAAGGTCGTCCGAGACCGGGCGGCCTTCTGGTCGATCCTGGCCTCCAACCAAGGCCGCCACTGGACGGTGGATGTGCCCAGCGGCCCGCAACCGATCGGTGTCTCCCAAGGAGACTTGGAGGTGTGCCTCGACGCCCTGGTCAACAACGTGTTCGCCCACACCCCCACCGGTGCGTCCTTCTCGGTCGAGGTTACCGCCGGCTCCGGCGGCGACCGGATCCTGATCGTTCAAGACGCCGGCCCCGGACTCCCAGGAGACACGCTCCCCAGACGGGGGGCGAGCAGCGGAACCGGCACCGGCCTCGGCCTGGACATCGTGCGCCGCACCGCGGAGGCCTCCGGCGGTCGCCTCACCGTCGGACGGTCGGCCGATGGAGGAGCCCGGTTCGAGGTGTGCTTCGGCCCACCGCCCATCCGTCGCTGACAAACCCGCGTCGCCCACACTTATGGCGGTCCCGGCGCTCGCCTCGGTGGGGTCTGCCCGTAATACCTGATCGGCTCTCCGGAGCACACTGCCTTGACCGACAGCTCTTGACCGGAACCGACGAATCGAACGTCCACGTTCTCCGGCCCATCGGCGACCACGTTCACCGAGTAGCCGTCGCTCGGGATCGCCGAGACCAGGTCGATGAACACGCCGGTGCAAGCCACCCTCACTACCCCACCATCGGTCGAGTACGTCGCTGACGGCCCCGGCGCCGCCTGGGAGGCCGGCGGACCCACCGGGCCAGGCGCGGGCACAACCCCGACCCCAGCCGCAGGCGTCGTGCGGGTAGTGGTGGGAGGCGCCGCCGGAGCGGCGGTGGCGCCTGCCTGAGGCGCCCCGGGCGGAGCCGTCCCCGGCAACGGCAAATTCGGGCCCGCAGGCGCCGCCGCCTGACCAGAGGCCGGAACGGTCGAGGCCGGACCGCTCACCGCCCGGGTGGTGCTGGTCGTCGTCATCCCGATTACCGACGAACCAGCCTCCAGCTCGCTCACCACGTCGTCATGGGCGACGACCGGCGCAGGGCGGTCCGTCACATCAGCGGCGACGATCGACGTCGCTGCCCACACCATGGCCGTCGACGCCACCGTGGCCGCCAGCCACAGCCCGACAGCAAACAACCGATGCAGTCCCACCGCACCAAGGATGCCCCTCCCAGCCGCCCTCAGCGCTAAGGGGACCCTAAACCTCACCCGTGTCGGGTCGACGTCGGCACGGGCCCCTCCAGTTCGGTGGCCCCTCCAGTTCGGCGAGGCGCTCGCCGATAAGTCCACAACCCGGCGGAAGGTCACTGACATGCCCGTTTTGCCCAAGTTCTTTGTCGCCGGCACCGTGTTCGCAGTGGCCTTGACGGTTCCCGGTGTCAGCCAAGCTGTTCCGGCACCCCCGGAAGGTGCTCCTGGGAGCTACATCGTCGTTCTGCGCGACGGCAGCAACCAGCGTCAGGTCGCCGATGACCACAACCGACGCTTCAACGCCGAGGTGAGCCACGTGTACAGCACCGCGCTCAACGGCTACGCCGCCCGCATCCCCTCAGCACGGTTGGCCAACCTGCGGGCCGACCCGCGGGTCGCCTACGTCGAGGCCGACGGGACCGCGACCGCCTCAGCGCAGACGATCCCGTGGGGGATCGACCGCATCGACGCCGACGTCAGCTCCACCCTGGCCGGCAACGGCACGGGCAGCGTCAGCGGGGTGAACGCCTACGTCATCGACACCGGCATCTCCACCCACCCCGACCTCAACCTCGTCGCCCACGGCAACTGGACCGGCGACGGCAAGAACTACGACTGCAACGGCCACGGCACCCACGTCGCTGGCACTGTTGGAGCGAGGGACAACACCAGCGCGGTCGTCGGGGCCGCCCCAGGCGTGGCCCTGATCGGACTGAAGGTCCTCGACTGCAACGGCAGCGGATACACCTCCAACATCATCGCCGCCGTCGACTGGGTCACCAGCTACGCAAAGAAGCCGGCAGTGGTCAACATGAGCCTCGGAGGAAGCACGTCCAAGGCGCTCGACGACGCCGTCCGCAAGTCAGCCAGCAACGGGTACCTCTACGTGGTCGCCGCTGGCAACAGCGGAGCCAACGCCTGCAACTATTCTCCCGCCCGAGCCGGCGCCGGCACCAACAACGGCATCATCACCGTCGCCGCCACCGACTCGGCCAACAAGGAACCGTCCTGGAGCAACTACGGGTCCTGCGTCGACATCTGGGCCCCGGGCGTCAGCATCCAGTCGACCTACAACAACGGCGGCACCGCAACCATGTCGGGAACCTCGATGGCCTCCCCCCACGCCGCCGGGGCCGGCGCCCTGTACCTGTCGAGCAACACCACTGTCTCCCCCGCCACCGCCGAAGCCACCCTGAAGACCAACGTCCTCTCCCCGGGCACCGCCAGCAAAAACGGCCGAGCCATCAAGATCGCCTACGAGGGCAGGTACTAGCCCCAAGCCCGGAAGACGACTACGTGCTGGTCGAAATTGCCGTAGCGGCTCCGCGGATCGACCGCCTCGCGACCTGGAGCCCGGAACCGGAAACCACTGGACATCGGCTTTTCTTCTCCTCGCTCCAGACGGTACGGGGGGTGGTGCGACATCGGGCCCGGCTGACCGGCCGGCTTCGCTGCGCGCTTGGACCCGGGTGGCCGTCGTGGCCTCCCTGCGCCCAGGGAGGCGGGAAGCGGCCTACGGGAGCCCGGTAGAGGCTCGATCGTGACGGGGGACGGGTGGTGAGTGCGGCCAACGTGGCGGCTACTGGCGTGTACGGCCCGTGAGGAACAACCGAACGAAAACTGGCGGGGAGGATGTACGGGGAAGGGTGATCGACCATCCACCGGTCCGGAGGCGGTGCTCACTACGGTCAATCCTCTGGCCTTGGCCTGACCCGAGGACTGGCTGACGCGGCGCGTTGTCTTCGCAACAACCCGTCGGCCCAGTGCCTAGATGATCAACTGCCGGCCGCACCGGTCGGGCGGCGTGAAGCGGGCGGCTGCTGGATCAGTCGACCGCTTCAGTGACCGCCGTCCGGGCTCGCTGCGTGCCACCCCTTGGCCACCTGAGACGGAAGGGAGGGCGATGACCATCGTAGAACCAGCGCTTGGCCGTGACCGGCGGCGTGGATACCCACCTGGACGTGTACGTCACCGCTGCGCTCGACGACATCGGCGGCTGCTAGGCGTCGAGGAGTACACCACCGGTGCCGGCGGCCACCGACGCCTGGTGTCGTGGTTGCAGTCGTTCGGTACCGTCACCCCGTCGGCGTTGAAGGCACCGGCTCCTACGGCGCCGGGCTGGCAAGTGCGCTGAGGGTCACCGGCATCGACATCGTGGAGGTGGACCGGCTGAATCGTATGGCTGACGCCGCCAGGGCAAGTCCGTTCCCCTCGGACCTGTGAAGCGGCCCGGGCCGCACTGTCGGGCCGGGCCTCCGGTGCGGCCAAGACGAGGGGCCTTCTGTGGGCGATCTGAGCGTTGACGGTGGCCAAGCGCAGCGCTAGGTCCACCAAGGTCAAGACCCTCACGCTCCTCGCGCAGCACCTTGTTCTCCTTGCGCAGCCGGGCCAGCTCCTCACGCTCGGAGGTGGTCAGCCCGCTCCGCTTACGCCGTGGATCTCGGCTTGGCGTAAGCAGCCCCGCATGGCCGTCTCGGTGAGGTCCAAGGCGCGGCACACCTCGGTGACCGTCTTGCCGCTGGTGCGGACAAGGTCGACCAGCTCCGCCTCGAACTCCTCGGAGAACGACCGCCGGTGCCCGGCCTTCTTCCCTGCCATGGTCTCCATGACCGGGTCAGGTCCATCCTCGCCGGTGTCGTGACAAGCTTGCCGAGATCGAACGGGCCCGTCGGCGTATCGCCACCGTCGACCCTCCGATGCTGAGACGAAGCCGCCCACCGCGTAGCCCGAGGTCGCCGCCCTGGTCAGGGCCACCGGGTCGGGAGATCAGCGAACGTGCTGGGGGGCGGAAGCGCCCGCCGCCGCGGAAGGATGAGGTATGCACGACGACGAGGATCTGGACTCCGGTAACGGGGACCGGCCTGCGGAGCCGGTCATCGCCAAGCTGTGGGCTCGAGACGAAGAGTTGGGCAGGAACGCCGAAGCGGCCTGGAACGCCCTGACCTGGGGCCAGGGGGTGGCGTCCATGACCCAGGAACAGGTCCAGCTCTTCTTGTGGTATGAGCTGCCGCTGAAGTGGTTGGCGCCCCCTGAGGAGGACGTCGTCACCAAGGTCGCCGCCGCTACCGCGGCGCTGCTCGACGGTTTGGGTCTCGACCGCTACGCGGCGATCTGCCGTTCGCCGGTGACCGCCGAGGTCCACGCCGCCTACCGCCGCTCCGACGACCAGGGCCGGCAGGCGTTCCGGCGGGCCGTCGCGCGCTCGGGGATCGACCCGCCCGATCTCGACGACTTCGCTTGGGGGTCGATGATGGGTACCGACGAGGCGTGCGCCCGGTCCACGGTCGCCATGGCCCTGGAGCAGGCGATCGCCGCCGGCGAGCTGGTGCCGGGTGCACGGGGCTGGCGGGAACGCCAGCAGGCGGTGGCGGCCGGCACGCTGGACCGCCCCCACTCCACCCTCCCCACCCAGACGTGGCGCAGCGCGATCCTCACTGAGCGCCTCGAACACTGGGTGTCCTTCGCCCGAGGTCGCAGCCAGGGGCTGGGGGTGCTGCGGGCCCGCCACGCCAACCGGCTGCTGCCACCCATCCCGGTGCCCGACGCCGCCGCCGATCTCTTGGCGCCGTTGCGGTGGCTGCTCGGCGAGCTCGAGACCCGCGGCGGCCTTGACCTGACCCAGACCGGCGCCCTCAACCGGGCATTCGTGATCGAGGCCACCCAGCGGTGGGCATGGTGGGAATACGGCTTCCGGGGACCGAACCGCCAGGACGACGTGTGGCAGCTCGGCGCCGTGCACGACCTCGTCCGCCACTGCGGTGCCGCCCGCCGCCACCGACGCCGGCTCCAGCTCACGCCGTCGGGACGGGCCATGGCGGCCGACCCGACCCTGGCCTGGGCTCGGGTGGTGCCTTGGCTGGCCGGCGACGACGACTTCGACCAGATGATGGCCGAGACCGCCACCCTGGTCCTGTTGGACCAGGAGAGCCGAGAGATCGCCACCAACGAACTGTGGCCCCGTGTCGCGGCGCTCGCCGCCGAGCACGGCTGGCGGGTCGGAGGCCACGGCGGGGAACCGCCGGGCGAGCGGGAGGTCAGATGGGCGACCCGGCCGTGGCTGCGGCTGGGCGGCTTGTTCGCGCTCGTCGTCGAGGAAGGCGACTGGCCGTCCCGACGAATCCGGCTTACTCCCGCCGGCGAGAGCGCCATGCTCGCCTACCTGCGATCACGGGCCGCCGGCCCCCGCACCGGGCTGTTCGCATGAACGCCTCGCCGGGAGCGGCCCGCCCGACGCGCCGTCCGCCGGTCCTGAAGGCCGCGGGGGCGGAGCGCCACGTTGCCACCTACACGGCCGTGACGGGGACCTCACGAGCCGACCAGCGGCTCACGTGGTGGGTCGGGCGGCCGGCGCGGGCGGGTTCTCGCCAGGGATACTGGAGCCGTGAACGACGACCCGCTCGAGCTGCCGACGGCGTCGGGGCCGCGGTCGCCTACGGAGCCTGGCTCGCCAAGCAGGAGATCCGTCCGCTCTCGCCGACCACGTGAGGCTCAAGCTCGGCGAGAACACCACTGTCGTCGCCAAGGATCCACTTCTCGCTCTCGGCCACGACGTCGATACCGTTGCTGAAGAGCAGCTCGCCGGCCGACCCGATCCCGACGTCCTCGCCGCTGCCGTCGCGACGAGCGAGCTCTGGTGACTTTCGACCTCGGATTTGGCGATGCCCGCGCCTACCCTCCCCCTGGCTGACGGATGCCGGCGACCTGTCCTGAGGCTGTGGGTCCTTTCCGTCAGCACATCGGGTGGCGTCATCAGCCTGATCAGGGTGGGCCCTTCGGCTCAACGTTCACCTGCCCTTACGAAGCGCTGTGAACGTCGCTTCGTTGATCGCCGCCAACACGGAGGGGTGCCCGTGGGCTACGGTGGCGGTTGGCGTGCCGGGAAGCCTGGTCGGCGAGATAGTCCGTCGACCCTGATGAGGAGCTTCATGGCCGAGCCACCCTTCACCCCGCAGGTGTGTCCGGAGGCCGGGGCGCCTGGTGACCGGAACCATGCGGGTCTACGTGCGACGCCCTCAGCGACGCTCCGTTGGTGGGCGGTACGCCGCGACCGTCATCCCCGCTCCGCTCTGGGCCGACATGAGCGCTGAGGATCCCGAGCCTCGAAGAGAGGCCTTCCGGCGCTCGGCGCTGCGCACCCTGGTGCTTCTTGGTGCCGCCGCTGCTGCAGTGCTCCTCACCTCCGCACGCGCCATCGCCGGCTTCTACACCGACTACCTCTGGTTCGACTCCCTGGAGCAGACCAGCGTGTGGGCCGGCGTCCTCTGGTCCAAGGTGAGCCTCGCCCTCGTGTTCACCGCGGTGTTCTCGGGGCTGATCTGGGGCAACCTGGCGATGGCCCGGCGCCTCGCCCCCCACGTGCGCCCCCCCGGACCGGAGGAGGTGGGGCTACAGCCGCTCCTGGCGGTGGTCGACCGCCGGCCCGCGCTCGTGCACGCCGCGGTGGCCGTCGTCCTCGGGCTGTTCTTCGGGCTCAGCGCAGCGGGGCGCTGGGACGAGTGGGTCCTCCTCCGCAACTCCGTCTCCTTCGGCGTCGAGGACCCCCTGTTCGGGCGCGACGTGGGCTTCTACGTCTTCCAGCTGCCGTTCCTGGCCTTCGTAGCCGACTGGCTGTTCGTGGCCCTCGTCGTCGCGGCACTGGTCGCGACGGCCGCCCACTACGTCTACGGCGGGTTGCGGTTCCAGGTCCGTCGCCGGCGGGCCACGCCGGCGGCGACGGCCCACCTCTCTGTGCTTCTCGGGGTCATCGCCCTGCTCAAAGCGCTCGGCTACTACTTCGACCGCTTCGACCTCACCCGCTCGACACGCGGCGTCGTCCAGGGCGCGTCGTACACGGACGTCAACGCCCAGCTTCCCGCCTTCGAGCTGCTCATCGTGATATCGCTGCTCACCGCCGGGCTGTTCCTCTACAACATCCGTCAGCAGCGGTGGACGTTGCCCGCCATCGCCGTAGGACTGTGGGCGCTGGTCGCTCTGATCGCCGGGACGGCCTACCCGGCGCTCATCCAGCGGTTCCGCGTCGAGCCGGCCGAGTCCACGCGGGAAGCGCCGTTCATCGAGCGGAACATCGCGGCCACTCGCGCCGCTATGGGGCTTGACGACGTGACGGTTCGCGACTTCGCCTACGACGAGAACCTTCGCGCCGAGGCGCTCGTGGACAACGCGGAGACGATCCGCAACGTGCGCCTGTGGGATCCCCAGGTCCTGCGCCAGACCTACCAGCGACTGCAGGAGGTGCGGACCTTCTACCGGTTCACCGACGTGGACGTCGACCGCTACGGGGTCGGCGACGAGAAGACGCAGATCCTCCTGTCCGCTCGGGAGCTCAGCCCCGACAGCCTTCCCTCCGACACCTGGGAGAACCGCCACCTGGCGTTCACCCATGGCTACGGCGCCGTGCTCTCCCCCGCCAACGCCGTGACGTCGGACGGCCAGCCCGACTTCCTGGTCAAGAACATCCCCCCGCAAGGCGAGCCCGAGATCGCCCAGCCCAGGCTCTACCACGGCGAGGCCATCGGCGGCTATGCCATCGTCAACAGCGGGCGCGACGAGATCGACTACGTCCGCGAGGACGGGACCGCGGTCACCAATCGCTACGACGGCAAGGGAGGCGTCGGGATCGGGTCGATCCTTCGCCGCGTGGCGTTCGCCCTGCGCTTCGCCGACGTCAATCCCGCCATCTCCGGGTTCATGACCGAGGATTCGAGGATCCTGTACCGGCGGGACATCCGTGAGCGGGTCGAGGCCATCGCCCCCTTCCTGCACTTCGACGACGACCCCTACCCCGTGGTGTTCGACGGCCGCATCACTTGGCTCATCGACGCGTACACCACGACCGACCGCTACCCCTACGCCGAGTCCGCCGGCGGCGGACGGGTCGGCCCGGCCAGTGGCCTGAACCACGGGTTCAACTACGTGCGCAACTCGGTGAAGGTCGCTGTGGATGCCTACGACGGCGACCCGATCTTCTACCGCGTCGACCCGGACGACCCGATCACGGCCGCCTACGCCAAGGCGTTCCCCAGGCTCTTTCGCGACGCCGACGAGGTACCCGATGAGCTGCGGAGGCATTTCCGCTACCCGGAGGACCTGTTCCGGGTCCAGACGGACATGTGGGGCCGCTACCACATCGGAGATCCCGGGGAGTTCTACTCCCAGTCCGACCGCTGGAACCTCGCCCAGGACCCCGGTACGGCCGCCCCGGCCCCGCAGGCGACCACCCCACAGCCCGCCTCAGCGGCCCCAGCCGCCCCGGGGGGCGAGTCGGCACGGCGGATGGACCCCTACTACCTGCTGATGAAGCTGCCGGGTGCTCCGGCGACCGAGTTCCTCATCCTCCAGCCGTTCGTGCCGTTCTCGGAGGACGACTCACGGCGAGAGCTCTCCGCCTTCATGGTCGCCAAGGCGGACCCCGACGACTACGGCGAGCTGGAAGTGTTCGTCATGCCCCGGGACCGCCAGGTCGATGGCCCAGCCATCGTGAACGCGAGGATCAACCAGGAGCCCGAGGTCTCCCAGCTGATCACCCTCTTGAGCAGGGCCGGTTCGGAGGTGCGGCTGGGGAACCTCGTCATCATCCCCGTGGAGCAGTCGCTCATCTACGTGCGTCCGCTCTACGTGCAGGCGACGGGGGCGAACGCCGTTCCAGAGCTCAAGAAGGTGATCGTCGCGTTCGGTGACCGCATCGCCGTCCGGGACACCTTCCAGGATGCGCTCGTGGCAGTTTTCGGGGCCGCGCCGGAGACGCTGGAGGAGGGCCCGGCCGACGCCGCGACCAGCGAGCCGGGCGAGGTACCGGCCGGCGGGACTCCGGAGGGAGTGTCACAGGAGGTGCGCCAGCACCTGGGAGCGGCCGCCGCAGCGTTCGCCGAAGCGGACGCCGCGCTGCGGGCGGGCGACCTCGTGACGTACGCGCAGAAGGCTCAGGAGGCGCGCGACGCGTTCGAGCGGGCCCGGGACGCCTCCGGTGCGCCGCCCGCTCAAGAGACCGGCTGAGCTGCGAAGCGCACGGCCTGGCTCGACTCAGTCAAGCGCATCCCGCTCGTCGAGCATCGTGGCGAGATCATCGCGAGCGGCGAGGTCGATCTCGATGCCCTCGGCTCGGTAGGCGGCCCGGCCGACGAAGTGGGCGGCGCTCGGCGCGGTGATGAAGATGAAGACCACGCCGAGAAGGGCCTTCGAGCGTCCGCTGTCGAGGGCGATGGCGGCGCCGAGCCCGACGAGCGCGACCCCGAGGGTGGTGGCCTTCGTGGCGGCATGCATGCGTGCGTAGACGTCCCGGAAGCGGAGAACGCCGATACCGGCGAGCAGTGCGAACACCGCTCCCGTGAGCGCGAGCACCTCGGCGACCGTCTTCAACGTCAGCCCCCTCGCCGTTCGATGAACCTGGCGGCGGCGGTGGTGCCGACGAACCCGACGAACGCCACGACGACGGCGACGCCGAGGAACCACGGGCTGCCGGTGCGGATCGAGTCCACGAGGATCACGGCGACGATCGTCACGACGAAGCCGTCGATCGCGACCACCCGGTCGGCGAGCGAGGGGCCGAGCACCGCCCGAGTCATGAAGCAGGCGGCGCTGGCGACGAGGAGCACGGTGGCGGCGACGATCACGTGCACTCCCAGGAGGTGGTGTCATCGACGTCGAGACCGCTGAGCGCGGCGGGTGGGCCGAACGCCTTCAAAGCGAGCACCTCGAGCCGGCGGACGTCGGCCTGCACCTGCTCCACGTCGCGGACGTCGAGGGCGTGGACGAACAGGGTCAGGGGGCGGCGGCGAAGCTCGAGCGTCAGGGTGCCCGGAGTGAGGCTGATGGCGTCGGCGATGAGCGTCGCGACCGCATCGGAGCACCCGCGCAGCGGCACAGCGACGATCCCGGTGTGCACGCGATGCCGCGGGGCGATCACGGCGCGAGCGACGGTGACGGTCGCCTGCACGAGCTTGGCGACGAAGTACAGCGCGAACCGGGCGGCGTCGAGCGGTCGAACGACGACGGTGCCGGTGCGCCAGGTGCCGAAGAAGAGGCCGATCGCACATGCGAGGAGAACGCCGCTGAGCACGTTGGCGGTGGACATGTCGGACCAGAGGGCCAGCCAGATCGCCGTGAGTGTGACGACGTGAAGGAGGCGCGTCACGGCGCCAGCACTTCGTCGACGTAGGTGCTCGTGTCGACGAGATCCGCAGCAGCGCGTTCCGACAGGTCGTAGATTGGTCCTGCCGCCACGGCGATCCCGATGCTGAGGACGACGAGGCTCGCGGTGGACCCGACCATGAGCGCTCGTCGAGGCGCGGTCAGCGTCCGCCCCGGGTCGCTGCTCGGATCGGGGCCCCAGAACGTGTTGGCCCAGATCTTCGTCATGGAGAAGAGGGTGAGCAGGCTGACCGCCAGGCTCACCGCCACCACGACGTACTCACCGGTGGCGAGCCCGGCTTGAACCAGCGCCAGCTTGGCGACGAACCCTGAGAATGGCGGGATCCCGGCCAGGCTGAGCGCCGGGAGCAGGAACAGGACGGCGAGCGCTGGTTCCAGGCGGCGCAGCCCCGTCAGGTCGGCCAACTTGGCCGTACCGGTGCGCTGCTCGATGAGCCCGGCGACGAGGAACAGCGTGGTCTTCACCACGATGTGGTGGATGATGTAGATAACGGCGCCCGCGAGGCCGGCCACGGTGAACAGGCCGAGTCCCATCACCATGTAGCCGATCTGGCTCACGATGTGGAACGACAGGATCCGCTTGATGTCGTTCTGGGCGATCGCGCCGAGAACCCCGACCACCATGGTGACTGCCGCCACGGCGAGCAGCAGCGTCCCGGGCTGGGTGTCCTCGGGGAAGAGGAGCGTCTGGCTGCGCACCAGCGCGTAGACACCGACCTTGGTGAGGAGCCCGGCGAACACGGCGGTCACGGGCGTCGGCGCCGTCGGGTAGCTGTCCGGGAGCCAGAAGTAGAGCGGGAAGATCGCCGACTTGATGCCGAAGACCACGATGAGCAGCAGCGCCAACCCGCTTCGGACACCACTGGGGAGGTCGGCGATCTTGGTGCTGAGGTCGGCGAGGTTGACGGTCCCCGTCGACGAGTACACGAACGCCAGCGTGAGCAGGAAGAGGGTCGAGGCGATGAGGCTCATGACGACGTAGGTCATGCCGCTGCGCACCTGGTCGGCCCGCCCCCCGAGCGTGATGAGGACGTAGCTCGCCATCAGCATGACTTCGAAGGCGACGAACAGGTTGAACAGGTCGCCGGTGAGGAACGCCGCGGCGACGCCGGCCGCGAGGATCAGGTAGACGGGGTGGAAACCGACGTGGTCCTCCTCGGCACCCGGCTGGCCGATCGCGTACACGAGCACGGCCAGCAGCATCAGCACCGCGATGAGGAGCATGATCGCGGCGAGACGGTCCGCCACGAGCGTGATGCCGACGGGCGCCTCCCAGCCGCCCGCCTGCACGGACCGAGGGCCCTCGTCGTCGACTCGGAGGAGCAGCGCGACGCTCAGGCCGGTGACGACGGTGAGGGTCACCACACCGATGACGCGCTGGGCGTGCCGCCACCGTCCGACACCAATGGACAGCGCTGCGCCGGCGAGCGGGAGCAGGATGGGCCCGGCGAGGAGCGCGTTCACGACTCTTCCTCGTCATCGGCGAACAAGACGGCGTCTCGGGCGATGCGGCGGTCCTCCACGTCGTCTTCGACCTCGTCGTCCTCCGTCAATCGCCAACTCCTGAACGCCAGCGCGAGCAAGAACGCGATCACCCCGAAGGTGATCACGATGGCCGTGAGGACGAGCGCCTGCGGGAGCGGATCGGCGAACTCGCCCGCGTCGCCGCCCACGAAGGCCGGGTCGCCGCCGTCACCGCCGGAGAGAACGAGCAGGATGTTGACGCCGTGGCCGAGGAGACCGACGCCGATCACGACGCGGCTGAGCTGACGCCCGAGCACGAGGTACGTCCCGCACGCGCAGAGAAGGCCGGCCGTCACGATCAGCAGCAGTGTCACGTGCCGTCCTCGGGCGGCGGCCGGACGGCATCCCGCCAGTACTCGCCGAGGCCCTCGAACGCCATCAGGACAACCCCCACGACGATGAGGTAGACGCCGGTGTCGAAGACGGTCGCCGTCGTGAGCTTCACGTGACCGACCAGCAGGAGGTCCCACTCCACTGCGGTCTGGTCGAGGGGTCCGGCGCCCGCCACCACCGGCACGAGCGCCGCTACGACCGCCACCAGCAGTCCGGCGGACAGGAAACCCCACGGCGGGCCCGGAGCGGCGGCGTGCACGTCCTCCAGTCCGCCGGAGATGTACCGCAGTGCGAAGGCAGCGGCGGCCACCAGGCCACCGACGAAGCCGCCGCCCGGCTGGTTGTGGCCGGCGAAGAGCAGGTACACCGACAGGACCAACGCGGCGTCGAAGACCAGACGGACCGTGGTGTCGACGATCACGGAGCGCCGTGGCGTCATGACGCCACCCGACGCCGGCCGCGGCCGCGTCGCAAAGAGCGGCCACGCGGGACCTCGCCGACCCGCGCCAGGGCGACGATCCCGATCGCGGCGGCAACGAGCACGGTGACCTCGCCCATCGTGTCCATCCCACGGATGTCGACGAGAATGACGTTGACCACGTTCTTGCCGTCGCCATCGGAGAGCGCCCGTTCCGACATCGCCCGCGATACCGGAGGGGCCGTCCGCGAGCCCGACACCGCGACCGCCATCAGCACGACGAATACGCCGACCGCCGCCGCCACCGTCAGGCGGTAGACCCGGCCGATTGCCTGCGGACGCCGCTCGAAGCGGTCGGGCAGCCGGCGCAGGACGAGCAGGAAGACGACGACGGACAGCGTCTCGACGGCGAACTGGGTGAGCGCCAGGTCCGGGGCTCCCTGGACGACGAAGAAGATCGCCATCCCGTATCCCACGACGCCCAGCAGCAGCGCCGCCGCGAACCGCCGGGTTGCGACCGTCGCCGCCACCGCAGCCGTGATCAGCAGGGCCGCGATGGGGAGGTGTGCCGGGCGGCCCAGCACGTCGGGCCACCCGGGGAACCACTCACCCGACAGCAAGCCGACACCCGGCACCACCGCGGCGGTCGCGAGCGTCACCGCCAGGTAGATCGGCATGGAACCGGATTGGGCGACGCTCGTCGCGAGCACGGCGATCTTCTGGGCCACCCGCACGGTGCCGTCGTAGACGGCCGCGCCCGTCACCGGAGGCGCCAGTCGGCCCTGGAGGACCGCCACCCGTCGGCGGCCGATGAAGACAAGGGCGCCACAGGCGAGCGTCGCGATCGAGAGGACGAGCGCCGTCGTGAAACCGTGCCACAGCTCGAGGTGCGTCCCGGCGCCGGCGTCGAGCGCCTGCGCGGCATGGTCGACCAGCTCCGACCACATCATCGGCGCGACGCCGAACACGACGGACGCCGTCGCCAGGGCCGCCCCGGGGAGGACGAACCCGAGGGGCGGGCGACGGCCGAGGGTCGATCGATCCCGGGGCACATCGCTCACGAGGTCCGGGCGCCACAGTGCCGCGCAGAACCGGAGGCTGTAGACGACGGTGAGGATCGACCCGGCCACGATCCCGACGAGGACGAGCTGTTCGCCGCCGCCGCCGTGCACGAGTGCGGCGTAGGCCTCCTCCTTGGCGATGAAGCCCGCGAACGGCGGGATCGCCGCCATAGAGGCGGCGCTGACGAACGCCACGGCGCGTGGCAGCATCCAGCCCGAGCTCAGCCGGGGCAGCTCGCGGACGTCACGCGTGTGCGCCTCGTGGTCGACGAGGCCGACCGTCATGAACAGCGCCGCCTTGAACAGTCCGTGCGTGAGCAACAGGGCGCAACCGGCGGCGGTGGCCTCCGGGCGGCCGATACCGAGGAGGACGGTCATGAAGCCGAGCTGGCTGATCGTCCCGAATGCCAGCAGCTGCTTGAGGTCGAACGGCCGCAGCGCCCGCAGCCCGCCGGCGACCATGGTCGTCAACCCGACGGCGACCACGAGCGGGCGCCAGACACCGACGGCAGCGAACGCCGGCGCGAACCGTGCCAGGAGGTAGACCCCGGCCTTCACCATGGCGGCTGAATGGAGGTACGCGCTGACGGGCGTCGGCGCCACCATCGCCGCAGGAAGCCAGCTGTGGAACGGATACTGGGCCGACTTGGTGAACGCGCCGAGGAGGACGAAGATGAGCGCGACGGCGGTCGTCGAGCTCGTCGGTGGGTCGGCGAGGATCTCTGCGATCCGGTAGGTGCCCGCTTCTTGCCCGATCGCAACGAACCCACCGAGCATGGCGAGACCGCCCAATCCGGTGACGAGCAGAGCGTGCAACGCGGCCGAGCGAGCTTCGGGTTCGGCGTCATCGATGCCGATGAGCAGGTACGACGTTACGGACGTCAGTTCCCAGCAGACGTAGAGGAACAGGAGGTTGTCGGCGACGACGACGCCGAACATCGCGCCCGCGAAAAGCGTCAGCAGGCCGGCGGCGCGGCCGACCTTCTCCGATGCTCCGAAGTAGTACCACGCGTAGACGAACACGAGCGTGCCGATGCCGGAGACGAGCACCGTCATCAGCAGGGCGAAGGCGTCGAACCGTAGATCGAGACCGAGGCCCAGCCCCGCGGCCCAGGTCGCCCGCTCAGCGACGACACCGCCGTCGACGACCGAGGCCGCTCGTGCCAGCGCCCACACCATCGTGAGCGCAGGTGCCAGACCGCCCAGGACGAGGGCCCAGCGGCCCAACCGCCGCGCGGTCAGAAGCGCGGAGACGCCAAGCGCAGCGTGGAGCGCGAGGAGGACGAAGAGCACCGACTACCAGCGAACGGAGGCGTTGGCGGATTCGTAGATGGCGCGGAGAACGAGCGTTCGTCCTCGATGTGCCGGGAACCGACGGGCGGCGAGCGCCGGCGGGCCGGGCACCAGGACGAGCGAAGCGAGGCGGATACGCACCAGCTCCCTCGCAGCGACGAGCACCGACGGGGCGGCGTCGATCACCTCGTTGCCTTCCCTTTCGAGCCGTTCGTACGGCACCACCCGAGCGAGACTCGGTACGCGCATCTCGGCCGCGACTGCCGTCAACGCCGGGATGACAGAGCGGACGCTCACGGGCGCCTCCTGGATCAGCACCAGGACGTCCAGGTCACCGCCGTCGCACCCGGGCGCCAACAGCCGCGGGCGAGCTGGTCGATGGCCATCAACGGGCCGACACCACGCCCAGCGCGATCATCAGACGGCGGTCGTGCCCCCGGCTCCCGAGCGCCGCGGCGAGCAGAACGCCGAGCCCGATCCAACCCACGAAGAAGGCCGGCATCGACCACGGCGAGCTCGCGAGCGCACTGCTCGCGCCTTGGCCGCTGGCAGCGAGGACGAACCACTCCTCCGCCAGGTCGACCGCCCTGTCAAGGTCCTTCAGGTGTGGCACGGTGCGCCTTTCGCTGGTCGCTGAACTCCGTCGCCGACCAGACTTCCCGGCACGCCGAGAACCACCCTAGTTGGCCCGGTACGGGGCCAGCGTCGAACTCCCACTGACGCTGGGATCCCCGTGTCATACCGCGAACGGTGAAGAACGGAAGTATCGCCGGGCGTCGGTGGCCTCGTCTTCGGCACGGGAACGTCGGCTGGTTGGCGCGGCGTCGGCGACATGGTTGTACCGAAGCGCCGATCAGCGCGCGTCGCACATCGTTGCCGCCTGCCAAATGGGGGTCGCGTCCTCGGAGTCGTCGACGGCATCACGACCAGCGCCATCGTCGGCGTCTGTCGGCGGGCCGCTCGTGGTGCGCTCGGAGTGGCGGCGACGTGCTAACGCGGAGCCGTGCGCGACGCTCAACCCTCACGTGACCGGGCGCGGATGCCCGAGGGCTACGGAGTTCCGAAGAGCAACGACGGGCTGCTCGACTGGTCCGACGTCGAAGCTCGGCTCGTGGCGGCGGCGCAGTACTGGCTGGCGACCACTCGGCCGGACGGGCGGCCCCACATCGTGCCGCGGTGGGGTGTCTGGGTGGGCGGCCGCTTTTGGTACGACGGAGCGCCGACGACCACCCATGTCCGGAACCTGACGCGCAATCCGGCGTGCACCCTGCACCTCGAGGACGGCTGGCAGGCGGTGATCGTCGACGGCACCTCCCGGCCGGCCGATCCTCCGGGCATCGATCTCGGCACCCGCCTCGCCGCGGCGTACGCCGCCAAGTACCGCGACCGCGGCTACGAGCCGAAGCCCGACGCCTGGGAGGGGCCCGGTGCCGGCGGTCTGGTGGTGTTCACCCCCACCACGGCCTTCGCGTGGTTCGACTTCCCGACCGATGTCACCCGCTTTCGATTCCCGCCCTAGGTTCGAGCGCGCCCGACCGGTCCGTCGCGCAGGCAGCCCGACCATTTCACCGGTGCCGAAGAACGGCGCCAAGCGCCTATCAGTCGTCGAAGGGTTCGAGCGCCGGGCGGGATGCCGAGCGGAAACCACAGGCCGTCTCTCGAGGCGCTTCTGTGGTGCCCGGTTAGGCGCATCGAGGCGGCTTGGTCGCGCTCACCGGGCCGGGTCTCCCGCTGACGGCGCTTTCCGTTCCACGGCCGGATCCGCACGCCCTCATGCGGGCCGTGGTGCCCAGTTGCGGCACTGTCCCTGTCGAAGAAGGTTGACGTGGTCTCGCCGGCCGCTTCGGTCAGCGGTGCCGGACGGTCGGTGATGGAGGTGGGGCTGGGCGCGCCCACTCGTCCCCGTGGCTGACAAGATTGATCACGTTGCCGTCCGGAGCGCGCACGAGGAACCTTCGCACCCCCGACGGCTCGTCGGTGAGCGGGTGAACGATCTCGTACCCCCGACGCTTCGCCTCCTCGTACGCATCATCGATACTGTCGCCGACGTGAACCGAGATGACTGAGTCGTGGGGCGCCGTGGCGTCGCTGGTGACGAGTTGGACGGAGGCGTCGCCGCCGGGCGTCGAGTATCGAGCGACCCACCCGATTGGTCGCGGGTCGCGGCGATGTCGGCAACCGGAAGGTTCGCGTTGATTCCGGTTACTCGCATGGATCCTCCTCACCCGGTGCGCCTCACCGTAATCGGCCAGTGTTCGGCGATGCAGCTGGACAGAACGACGGCCCGGCCGCGCCGCTGAGATGCCCTCACGTCAAGGTCACCGGCACCTCCGCACGTCGCGTACCTGGTCACGGGCGACGTTCTTCACGTCTTGGCCATCGCTCACGATCGTCCCGCCTACTGGGTGCGGCCGCCGAACCCTGTTCGTTGCGCTGCAACCCAGAGCCGGTTGTCCCGTCCGCTGGCGATGAGAGGAGCGTCGGGTCGGCTGACAGCCGAGACCTCCGGAGCACTATCAATGGTGGGATGTTCGTCCAGGTCATCCGTGCTCCGGTCCGGGACGAGGGGGCTCTCGTCGTTGCCCTCGACCGATGGGAGACAGAGCTGCGGCTGCGTCCCGGTGAGATGGGCTTTCTCGGGTCCACCGCCGGCCTCACGACGGACGGCGAGGTGGTTCTCGTCGCCCGATTCGATGGCGAGGACGCCGCCCGCCGGAACAGCGAGCGCCCCGAACAACGGGCGTGGTGGGCCGAACTGGAGCAGGCACTGGCCGGGCCCGCTCGGATCTTCGAGTCGGCGGCAGTCGACGTCTCGATGGGGGGTGGATCCGACGACGCAGGCTTCGTCCAGGTGTTCTGGGGCAGCGGCGACAGAGTCGCGGCCCGCTCGGTGATGGTCCAGGCCGAGCCCATTCTTCACAGGGAGCGACCGGACATACTCGGCGGCTTCACGGTGTGGCTGCAGGACGGCCGCTTCATCGACGTGGCGTACTTCCGATCGGAGCAGGAGGCCCGGGAGGGCGAGGCGAGAGAGCTTTCGGAGCAGGGCCGTGCGGTCTTCGAGCAGTTTGGTCGGGTCCTCGCCGCCGAGGGGTACGCCGACATTCCGAAACCCAGGCTCCGCTGACGGTACGGATGCCGGAAGACCGTCGGTGAGGCGCACGTGGGGATCACGTCGTCAGCGCGGACATCGTCGTCCTGAAGGGTGGACTCGCGCGCGGGTCGGCGTCATCACCGTCGGGTGCCGAGAACGCGCCGCGCTAGAGAAGCGCGGTTCTCCAGGCCTCTCCCCGGGCCCCAATCGTCTCTCCCTGCGCACGATCGGAGCGGGGTAGCTCCGCCGAGAGGACAGCGAGAGGGGCATTCGGATGGCCGCTGATCCAGTACTCGTGTGCGCAGCGACGACCCGCTGGTGTTCGTGGCCGATGCATGCGCTGCGGCGGCCGTTGCGGTCAGCGAGCCTCGTTCGTGGCGTCCGAGCGATGCGGCCATGATCGACCTGTACGCCGAGCTCGTCGTGGCCTACGCCTGCCCGGTGCGGACGGATCTCAGTGGGACGCGCCTCGCCATCGTCGACCATCTGGTCGGGCGAGTCGCCCAGGCTCGAAGTGGCGAGATCAAGGCTTCCCTGGTCGACATCGTTCGACCGCCTCCACGGCGAGTTGGCGTCCGAGCGCGCGCCGGTCTGACCTCCGTCGCGATGGTGTCATCCGGGGGACCAGGAAGTTCCTCGACCGCGTCGGTCGGCCCCTGAGCGAGCCACCCGCGGCCACCACCGTGCTCGGCGACTGGTACGCCAACGTGCCGTTCTGGCGACCGCAGGCGGCCGTGTCGCCAACGAGCGCAACGCTGCTGCCCGTCTCCTGCCGCTGGCCCCGGCGGCGACCGTCATCGCCCGGCTGGGAGCGACGATCGAACTCGTCCTCGGCCTCCAGGGCTTGGCGGGGTCGTCCAGCGCCGACGAGCTCGACGCCATGGAGAACGCCGTCGTGGCCAAGACCGCCAACCGCAGCGTCGTCTTCGTTGCCACCAGCGGCACGTCGAACGCCTCGGTCGTCGGGGAGGAGCCTCAGGCCCGCCCTCAATGATGTGTATTCTGTGCGCATGGCCCGCGTCAACATCACCATCCCGGACGACCTCTACCACCAAGCGCGGGGCGCTGGGCTGAACATCTCCCAGCTCGCCCAGCGGGCCGTCTCAACCGAGCTGAACCGACTGGCCAAGATCGCCGAGCTCGACAGCTACCTGGCTGAGCTCGAAACCGAGCTCGGGCCCACGAACGAGACGGAGCGGACGGAGGCGACGGCCTGGGCGGACAGGCTCTTCGGCACCGAGCACGACCGCCGCTCGGCGTGACATTGGTCCTCGACTCCGGCGGGCTGTCCCTGCTGGCCGAGGACCGAGCCCGCCTGGAGGAGCTGCGACGCAGGGGCGAGTGGCCGGCGCTCGTACCCGCGGTGGTGCTCACCGAAGTCCTCACCGGGGACCACCGCCGCGACTTCCACGAAAACCGCCTCCTGCGCACCTGCGAGGTGCTCTCCACCGACGAAATCCTCGCACGCAAGGGCGCGGCATTGCGGGCGGCGGTAGGAGGCGCCCGCAAGCCGTCGGCGGTCGACGCCATCGTTGTTGCTCTCGCCGATGCAGTGGGCGGAGCGACGGTGCTCACCGGGGACCTTCGGGACCTGCGCGCCCTCGCTCGGCACACGGTCAACGACGTTCGCGTCGGGGGTGCCTGATCCACCCCGCGAGACCCGAACGGGGAACGAATGGTGATCGGCGTAGCCGACGAGAAGGTCTCGTTCTCCGGTGCAACCAGCCTTCCGCTCCGAGCGGCCGTGGGGTGCCTTCCGCCTCCAGCAACTGATCCTCACGAAGCTTGCGAACACCTCAGGAATGACTGGCAACTCTTCTCGAGACGCGTTTCGACTCGTGCGCGGAAGCAGCGTCCGTCAACCAGGCGGCCGCGCCGACTGCCGGCTCGCGGCGCCGCCCGCCGCGCCGCACTGGTGATCGTGAGCACGAGGCCGGTCGTCGCGGACGTATCGCCGGCCGCCGCAGTGCTCGCCGCCCGGCACGTCGGGGCGGCCCGCATGCGTGAGGCAGGATGTCGGAGTGACAGACGCCGACGTGCTCGCCACCTGGAAGGCCGACGAGAGCCTCCTGGCACAGATGGGCGCGCGCTTGTCCGAGCAGCCAACGGAGATCGAGGTTCGTATTCCTCGGGGACTTGCCGATGCCGCGGTCGAGGCGTGGCAACGTGACGGCGATTCCGATCTGACGGGCGAGAAGTGCGAGGAACGGATCGTGCGCAGCCGGGCCGCGGCGCTTGCCCTCATTGGAGCCGCCTTGGAGGACCGTGGCCGAGTTGACGGCGACGACGTGATCGTGACGATCGACGCGTGGTTTGTCGGTGACGCTCTCAATGCGGCCGATGATTACGGGCTCGTGCAGCCGTAGTCGCGGCCCCGATTGCCGGCTTGGGCGCCATCAGGGCCAGCGCGAGCACATCTTCGGTGCGCCGGCAGCCTCCGGCGGTCTCGGTCCGCTGGCCGACGGCAACGGAGCGCCGACCGGCACGTCGGTGCGGCGACGCCAGAACTCGTTCGACGCCGTGGCTCCGCCCGTCGGCGTCTCCACGCACCGCCGCCGGCGGCTACGGCCCCGACCGCGCAGAACCGGCGGGGGGGAGCTTCTGGCGGCAAGAAGTGGCGCTATTCGCCACATCTGCCGCCAGAACGTATCCACCGGCACCGGCGGCCTGGCCGCGTCCCGACGACGTCGGCACTCGTCAAGTGTGCGCGCCACGGGCCGGTCGCCCAGTTCCGGGCCGGGGATTCGGAGCGGTGGCCCACCGGGCATGTTGGAGCGATGAACATCGAGGACTACGCGCTGATCGGCGATACCCAGACCGCCGCCTTGGTGGGCATCGACGGGTCCATCGACTGGCTGTGCCTGCCGCGGTTCGACTCCGGGGCCTGCTTCGCCGCCCTTCTCGGTGACCGTTCCCACGGCCGGTGGAAGCTGGCCCCGCTCGGCGACGCCCACCGCGTCGAGCGTGCGTACGCGGCGGGCACACTGGTCCTGGAGACCACCTTCCACACCGGTGGTGGCACCGTGCGGGTCACCGACTTCATGCCTGTGCGCGGCGCCGCGCCCGACGTCGTGCGGGTGGTGGAGGGCGTCTCCGGTTCGGTGACGATGGAGATGGACCTGGTGGTCCGTTTCGACTACGGCTCGACCGTCCCCTGGGCCCAGCGCATCGACGGCGCTCTCTCGTTGATCGCCGGTCCCGACGCCCTCGAGCTGGTCACCACCGCCGAGGTCCACGGCCAGGACATGGCGACGAGGGCGACGTTCGCCGTCGGCCCCGGTGACCGGGTCCCGTTCGTGCTCACCTGGCACCCGTCTCACCAGGCGCTGGAGCGCCGGGCGGATCCCGACGTCGCCCTCGCCGAGACCGTCGCGTGGTGGCGGGAGTGGTCCGGTCGCTGCACGGGCGGTGGCCGTTGGCACCGGGAGGTCGAGCGGTCGCTGATCACGCTCAAGGCGTTGACGTTCGCGCCCACGGGCGGGATCGTCGCCGCGCCGACCACCTCGCTGCCCGAGGTGCCGGGCGGCGTCCGGAACTGGGACTACCGCTTCTGCTGGCTGCGCGATGCCACCTTCACGCTCCAGGCGCTGCTCGCCGCCGGCTACGGGGACGAGGCGGTGGCGTGGCGGAACTGGCTCCTGCGAGCCGTCGCCGGCGACCCGTCGCAGATGCAGATCATGTACGGCGCGGCCGGTGAGCGCCGCCTGCCCGAGCTCGAGCTCGAGTGGCTGCCGGGCTACGAGGGCAGCCGGCCGGTCCGGATCGGCAACGGCGCCGCCACCCAGCGCCAGCTCGACGTCTACGGGGAGGTCATGGATGCCCTCCACCAGGCGAGGGTGGCCGGGGTCCCCCCCGACGCCGCCGCCTGGGCCGTGCAGCGCGAGCTGCTGTCCTGGCTGGAGACCGGGTGGCGCCAGCCCGACCACAGCCTGTGGGAGGTCCGCGGCCCCGCCCGCCACTTCGTGCACTCCAAGGTCATGTGCTGGGTGGCCTTCGACCGGGGCGTGCGCGCCGTCGAGGAGTTCGGCCTCGACGGCCCCGTCGATCGCTGGCGGCGCGTGCGCGACGAGATCCACGACGAGGTGTCGCAGCGGGGCTTCGATCCGGGTCGGTGCACGTTCACCCAGTCCTACGGCTCGCCCGAGCTCGACGCCAGCCTCCTCATGATCCCGCTCGTGGGCTTCCTGCCACCGAACGACAAGCGGGTGCGGGGCACGATCGACGCCGTGCGGCGAGAGCTCGGCGCCGACGGGTTCATCGAGCGTTACCCCACCGAGCACGGCACCTCCGTCGACGGGCTGCCCGGCAAGGAGGGGGCGTTCCTGCTCTGCTCATTCTGGCTGGCCGACGCCCTGGCCGTCACCGGCCGCCACGACGAGGCGGCACAGCTGTTCGAGAGGCTGGTGGGCCTGACCAACGACGTCGGCCTGTTGGCCGAGGAGTACGACCCCGCCTCGGGGCGGATGCTCGGCAACTTCCCCCAGGCCTTCTCCCACGTGGGCCTGGTCAACACCGCGCTGAACCTGACGTCGGCCGCTCGGCCCGTCGACCGGCGCACGTGCGCCTGATGCGGGCGATGGTGGTCCGGCCCGGGCAGGCCGGCAGCGCCGCGGTGGCCGATGACGACGGACCGGTGGGCGAGGGCGACGTGCTCGTCGAGGGGGTCGCCGTCGGCATCTGCGGGACGGACGTGGAGATCGCCGACGGAGAGTACGGGGCCGCCCCGCCGGGGTCCGGGCTCCTGGTCCTCGGCCACGAGTCGCTGGGACGAGTGGTCGCGGCGCCCGCCCGCAGCGACCTCGCTCCCGGCGACCTGGTGGTGGGGATCGTCCGCCGACCGGACCCCGTCCCGTGCGGGCCGTGCGGCGCCGGGGCGTGGGACATGTGCCGCAACGGGCGCTACACCGAGCGCGGCATCAAGGGCCTCCACGGCTACCCCCCGCTCCCTGCACGGGGCTCCCGCCCCGGCGTCCCACGCCACACCGGGAGGGCAGCCGCGGCTTCGATCGACCCCGAAACGGCGCGGATGGCGAGGGTCGAGGGCCCGGCGATGCCGAAGACGCGGCCAGGACGAACGCCTCCGCCGTGCCGCCGTACCGCTGCCCCCGGAAGAGGGCGCGCACGTCGCCGTCGAGGATGCTGCGGGCCATCAGGCCGACGACCGCCTCGTCGCTCTCGAGGACGGTCCAGCTCGACCGGGTCGTCGCCACCCGCACGGCCAGCCCGCCCGCCACGGCCGGGACGACCACGAGCACCCGGCGCGGCCAAGGCGGCTCGCCACCGGGCCCGGCACCATCGTGGCGGTGGCGGGCAGGACCCCCGCGACGCCGCCCGGCGGGAGCGTACCGGCGGGTGCGGTGAGGGACTGGGATTGAACTACCTGCTCGGAAGAGGCGACGCCGGTCTGCCATCGAACAGGTCCCAACCCAGTTCTCGCAACGGCTTCTCCACGACGAGCAGGCAGACCGGCGTCGCCTCTTCACTCACGTAGTTCAATCCCAGTCCCTGAGGCGCCCCGGCGCGTCGGGCCCGGGCTCAGCCGGCCTCGACGGCGCGGGCGAAGTAGTGGCGTGCCGCCAGCTGCGTCACGACGAGGAGGGCCACCCCCACGCCGAGGGCCTTGAGGAGCGGCTCGGCCTCGAGGGGGCCGGTGACGAGGGCGCGGGCGGCATCGACCATGTACGTGAAGGGGTTCCAGGCGGAGACGATCTGGACCCAACGGGGGAGGAGGCTCTCGGGCACGAACTGGGTCGACAGGAACTGGAGGGGCAGGAAAAGCGGGGCGAGGGCCAGCGGCGCCTGGGCGTTGCGCGTGGCCAGGGCGATGACGAAGTAGAGCCCGCCATAGGCAGCGGCCCACAGCAGGAGGAGGCCGAACAGCAGGACCACGCCGACGGCGCCCTCGTTCACGTCGGTCCCCAGGACGACCCCGGTGACGAACAGGGCGGCGCCGGCCGGGAGCACCCGCACGACGTCGAACAGGAGGCGGCTCACCAGCAACGAGGACGGCTCGGCACCGAGCAGGCGCAGGCGGTCGAGGAAGCCCGACTGGATGTCGATAACCAGGCTGGTCGCCGCGTAGCCCACGCCGGTCATGGCCGTGAGCATCAAGATGGCGGGCGACATCCACTCCGCGTAGTTGGTGGTGGGGAAGCCGGGCAGCTCGGTGACCCGGTAGAGCGTCTTCGCCACCAGGACGAACATGGTGAGCGGGATGACGACGGGCAGGCCGTAGGCGAGCACCGGGTTGCGGACGCCTTCGCGCAGGTTGCGGGCGAGCAGGATCCGCACCTGGGCGGGGCCGGCGCTCACCGGCCCGTCCCCGCCGCGACCCCCAGGCCACGACGCACGGCTGCCAGCGAGCCGTCGTCCGCCTGGCCGGCGTCGGCCTCGAGCTGCGCCCCGGTCAGCGCCACGAAGGCGTCCTCCAGGGTGGGGGAGCGGACCTCCAGCTCGTCGAACGACGATCCGAGGGCGGCGAGGCGCCCGAGGAGGGCGGGCAGGGCGGCGTCGCCTCCGTCGGCGGTGAGGACGAGCCGCCCGTCGCCGGCGGCCACCACCTCCGCCGAGCCGGCTGCCTCCCGTATCGCGTGCTCGGCGTCGGTGCCGGCGACGCGCAGGCGCACGGTCGTCGAGCCGTAGCGGCGCTTGAGCGCGCTGGGCGTCCCGATGGCGGCGATGGTGCCGGCCTGGACGACGGCCACCCGTTGCGCCAGCTCGTCCGCCTCGGCGAGGTACTGGGTGGTGAGGAGGACGGTGGTCCCCCGCTCCTGCTGCTCGCCGATGAGCTCCCACAGGGCGCGCCGGCTCTGCGGGTCGAGGCCGGTGGTCGGTTCGTCGAGGAAGAGCACCTCGGGGCCGCGCACCAGCGCCATGGCCACGTCGAGACGCCGGCGCATACCGCCCGAGTAGCGGCCGGCCAGGCGGTCGGCGGCTCCCGTGAGGCCGAAGATCTCGAGCAGCTCGTCGGCCCGGGCGGCGGCCGCCGCCGCCCTCGTGCCGGCCAGGCGGGCGGCGAGCACGAGGTGCTCACGGCCGCTCATCAGCTCGTCCAGCGCCGCCTCCTGGAGCGCCACGCCGATGCTCGCCCGCACCTCGGCGGGCCGGGCGGTGACGTCCACGCCGAGCACCGCGGCGGTGCCGGCGGTGGGCCTGAGCAAGGTGGTGAGGATGCGGACGGCGGTGGACTTCCCGGCCCCGTTGCGGCCGAGCAGCCCGAAGATCTCCCCCCGGGCCACCTCGAAGCTCACGCCGCGCAGCGCGTCGACGCCGGCCGGCTCGTAGCGCTTGGCCAGGTCGCGCACCTCGATGGCCGGGCCCTCGCTCATGGGCACCATCGAGTGGACGCGTGAAAGGTCACATGCGTTAAGCTAACGTCCGTTCACTCATGCGTCAACGGCGATCTCCTCCTGCGGGACGGCCCACCCGGGCCCGGGCCCGCCGCGGCGAGGGCCACCGGCTCCGCAGCGAGCTGGTCGCCGCCGCCAGCGACCTCCTGGCCGAGGTCGGCGATACGAACCGGCTGTCCATGCGCGCCGTGGCTGCCGCCGTCGGCGTGACGCCCCCGTCGATCTACCGCCACTTCGAGGACAAGCAGGCGCTCCTCGTGGCCGTGCTGGAGGATCGGTGGGCGGAGCTGCACGAGCTGCTCGGCAAGGCGGCCGCCAGCGCCGACGACCCCTTTGACGCCCTGCGGCGATGGTGCCTGGCCTACCTGCGCTTCGCCGAGGAGCGCCCCGGCCATTACCGCGTCCTGTTCAGCGCGGCCGCGCCGGCCGGCGTGGGCGACGATCCCGAGCACCACCCCGGCGCTCCGACGTTCTTCGCCCTGGTCGACGCCGTGCAGCGCTGCCTCGACGCCGGCGCCTGCGCCGCCACCGCCCGCGACAGCTGGTTCCTCGCCCTCCAGATCTGGCTGTCGGGCCACGGGCTGGTGGACCTCCGGATCGGCCAGCGCTTCGCCTTCCCGTGGCCGCCGGCAGAGGCGGTGCTCGACGCCGTCCTCGCCGACCTCGGTCTGGTCGCGCCGGCGCACGACGGCAGCCCCGGCGGCGGCCGGTGAGCTCGCCGGAGCCGGTGGGCGACGCCGGTCGCCCGGACCGACCGCACTGGGTACGGTGCCGCCGTGGGTGACGACCGGTGGAGCCCGCGGCTGGCGACGGTCGAGGATGCCGGCGAGGTCGCCCGCTTGCTGCACGACTTCAACGAGGAGTTCGACACGCCGTCACCCGGCGTCGAGGTGCTCGCCGGCCGGCTCCGGGTCCTGCTCGCCGGGGACCGGACCATCGCCGTGCTGGCCGGAGCGCCGTCGGTCGCCGTCGCCCTGGCCACGCTGCGACCGAACGTGTGGTACGCCGGCCCCGTCGCGCTGCTCGACGAGCTCTACGTCGTGGCCGACCGGCGCGGTCGGGGCACCGGGTCCGCCGTCGTCGACCTGATGATGTCCGCCGTGCGCGCCCGGGGGGCCGAGCTGGTCGAGATCAACGTCGACGAGGGAGATGTCGGCGCCCAGCGGTTCTACGAGCGTCACGGGTTCTCGGCCGTCCAGACGCCCGGGTCCACCGAGCGTGCCCTCTACTACTCGCAGGAGCTCACCGGCTGACGGCGCTCCCGGGCCGGGACCCGGCGCCGACCCACGGTGGGAGCGGCTCCCGCGCCGCCAGCCAGGCCTGCGGGATCCCGCTCGGGCCCACCCGGGCGCCCACCACCGCTCCGGCGATGGCGCACGTCGTGTCCCGGTCGCCGAGCACGACGACCGTGCGCCAGAACGTCTCCTCGTAGTCGTCGGGGCTGCACGCGGCGGACCACAGGGCGAAGGGGACGGTGTCGAAGGCGGCGACCCCGGCGCCGGTGCCGAGGACGGCGCCGGCGGTCGCCGGATCGGTGCCCGGCCCCAGGCGCAGCGCCTGGCGGAGGCCGGCCGCCGTACGGGTCTCGCCGAGACGTTCGAGCGAGGCGCCGAGCACCTCGGCGAATCCCGGAGCGGTGCCCCCGCGGCTGGCGGCGCCCACCGAGGCGGCCACCGCGACGGCGACCGCCCCGTCCACCGCCTCGGCGTGGGTGTGGGTGACGACGGCCTGGCGGGCCGCCGCCCGGGCCGCCCCGGCCGGGTCCCCGGCGTGGAACGCCCCGAGGGGGCCGACGCGCATGGCGGCGCCGTTGCCCCACGAACCGCGGCCGCCGAAGGCGGCCGGCGCGAGCGTGCGCCAGTCCCCGCCGCTGCCGATGGCGGACAGCAGGTCTCGAGTGGCCGGGCCGTGCCCGCGCCCGGGCTCGTACCGCTCGGCGAAGCTCCGTGCGTACGCGTCCTGGTCGTCCTCCCGCCCGGCGGCGAGGACCTCGAAGACCGACGACGCCATCAGCGTGTCGTCGGTCCAGCGCCATGGTGCCGGACGGGCCCGCCGGGCCAGGGCGGCTGCCCGCATCTCGTCGGGCGGCCCGCAGAACTGCTCGCCGAGGGCGTCGCCGACCGACAGCCCGTCGAGCGCGTCGCGGGCGGCCTGGATCCTCATTCGCCCCTCGGTCAGCGGTCGGGCGCGTCGACGACCGGGTACCCCGCCGCCGGGGTCCCCGGGGGGTTGCGGACGCCGGGCCGGGCATCCGGGTTGGCGACGCAGACCTCGCACTCCAGGCCGTCCGGGTCCCGGAAGAAGACGCTCAGGACGTCGCCGAAGTCGGTCACGAACCCGTCGGTGGCACGCCGCTCGATGAGGCGGTCGCGGATCGCGCCGAAGGCGTCGAGCGACGCAGCCTGGAGCCCCAGGTGGTCGATGCGGCCCCGCCCGAACATCGGGGTCTGGCGCTCGGCCTCGGTGTTCCCCGGCACCTCGAACACGTTGAGCTGGGCGGTGGTCCCGATGTCGATGAAGGTGAGGACGGCGCCGTCCCCCGCGTCCATCCGGCCGCTCATCGTGGCGTCGAACACCTCCTCGTAGAACCGGACCAGTCGTTGCGCGTCGTTGGTGAGGAGCGCCACGTGGTTCACGCCGTCGAGGAGCATGGGCGGCAGCGTAGGAGGACGGCCGGCCCGGGTGCGCCTCCCGCCGCGGCCGCGTCAGCGGCCGGACGCGGCGCTGGACCGGCTGAGCGCCTCGTCGACGGCCTCCAGCAGCTGGCGCTGCGTGAAGGGCTTCTCGAGGACCACCGGTGAGCTCCCCGCCTCCAGCAGCTCCTCCAGGATGTCGGCGGTGTAGGCCGACATGTAGATGACGGGGACGCCCGGGCGCTTGTCGCCCAGGCGGGCGGCCAGGTCCGCCCCCGACATCCCGGGCATGAGGAGGTCGCTGAGGACCACGTCGAGGCGCTGGTCGGGGTCGGCGGCCAGCACGAGCGCAGCCGCCGGGTCGGCGGCGCCGACGGCGGTGTAGTTGCCGGCCCGCAGCATCCGCTCGACCAGCGCCCGCAGCGGGTCGTCGTCCTCGACGACCAGGACCACCTCGCCGGAGCCGAGGGCGGGCTCGCGGGTGGTGTCGTAAGCGGTCGTCGAGCTGGGCTCGTCGGAGGCGGGCAGGAGGAGGCGCACGGTCGTCCCCCGTCCGGGTTCGGAGGCGATGCGCACGGCGCCGCCCGCCGACGTGACGATCCCGTGGACGATGGCGAGGCCCAGCCCCGTTCCCTGCCCGGGCGCCTTGGTCGTGTAGAAGGGCTCCATGGCCCGCCTGGCCACCTCCGGTTCCATGCCCGACCCCGAGTCGGAGACGGCGACGACGACGCAGGGACCGGCATCGAGCCCCGGCTCGCCGGTCGAGCGGTGCTCGCACGCCTCGACGACCAGCCGGCCGCCCGCACCCATGGCATCGCGCGCGTTCACGACCAGGTTCACGATCGCCTGGTCGAAACGCGACCGGTTGACGCGGACCGGGGGAAGGCCGGGGTCGATCCGCAGGTCGAGGTCGATGTGGTCGCCCAGCGCCCGCCGCAGGAGCTCGGCGAGGGCGAGCAGCTCGGCGCCGACGTCGATGGGCTCGGGCAGCGCCTGGTCACGGCGGGCGAACGTGAGCAGCTGCTGCGCCAGGTCGACCCCGCGGGAGGCCGCCTCCCGGATCTCGTCGAGGTCGCCGAGCAGCGGGCCGGCCGCCGGGTCGCTCGCCACCATGTCGCTCGTCCACACGATCACCGACAGCAGGTTCTTGAAGTCGTGGGCGATGCCGCCGGCGAGGGCGCCCAGGCTCTCCAGGCGCTGCGACTGGTGGAGCTGCTCGTCCAGGGCGGCGCGCTCGGCGGCCTCGGCCCGGCGCTCGGTGACGTCGCGCCCGTTGATGACGATCCCGTGCACGGCCGGGTGGTCGAGCAGGTCACGGGCGACCATCTCGACGTGCCGCCAGCCGCAGCCGTGGCTGCCGAGCCGCAGCTCGACGGTCGGGTCGGCGGGGGCCCCGGGCCGGACCAGGGCGGTCGCCTTGGCCGCGTCGTCGGGATGGACCACCGACGCCAGCTCGACGCCGGGCACGACGACGGGCGCACAGGCGGCGGCGGCGGCCGGGCTGGCGAAGGTGACCTTGCCGTCGCCGTCGACGATCAGGACCATGTCGGCCGAGTTGGCAAGCACGGCGTCCAGACGCTCCACGGAGTGGGCGAGGTGCTCGGCGGTGACCTTCAGCAGGTTCTCGCTCCGGGCCCGGCTCGCCGTCAGCTGGTTGAGCTCGCGTGCCAGCTGGGCCAGCTCCGCCGGTCCCGACTCGTCCAGCGACGTCGTACCGCCGTCGCCGGCACGCCGGGCGGCGGCGGTGATGTCGCCCAGCGGCCGCACGATGCGGCGGTGGACCAGCGTGGTCAGGAGGGTGAGCGCCCCTATGGCGGCGACGAGCGCGAGGGCGCCGCCCTTCACCTCGTCCCAGGTCTCGGCGTAGGCGACCGACCGGTCGACGCCGGCCGAGAGCTGCCAGTCGGTTCCCGGGATGCGGCGGCTGAAGACGATGTGCCCGCCGGGGCGCTCCGCCGTCCACGAGGTGCCGGCCGGGCGCGAGAGGATGGCGCCGGTCTCGGCGTCGGAGACCACGTACGCGGTCCCGAGCCCGTCACCGAAGAGCCCCCCGAGCTGGTCGCTGGCCGGCGCCAGCTGGACCACCGCCGCCAGGACGGCGGCGTCGGCGCCGCTCCCGACCGGGAACGCCACGCCCCACGCGCTGAGACCGGTCGCCGGGTCGACGTAGTCGTCGGACGGCGAGCCGGGCCGATAGTCGGTTGCCAGCCACGGCGCCCCGAGGGCCGAGGGGACCGGCCCGCTCGTGGCGCCAGCCGTGGTGCACACCAGGGAGCCGTCGGGCCGCACGAGGTCGTAGCGCTCGATCGGCGCGTCGCCGGGGCTGACCGGGATGCTCGGCAGGGGGCACGCCGGCCCACCCGGCGCCCCGGGGTCGACGGCCGCCGCCGCCTCGGCCGCGGCGGCCGTCCGAGCCTTCAGGAAACCGACGAACCCGAGCGTGGCCCGGTCGAGATTGCGTTGGACGACCGTCTCGGCCCGTCTGCGCTCCTCCTGGTGGTGGTCCCACGTCCACGACGTCCAGAACGCGGCGTAGACGGCCCCGCTAATCACGGCGATCGAGAGGAGGAGGCGGCGGAGGCTGGCGCTGCGGCGACGGCGGGCCGGCGGGCCTGGCGGCACCGGTGCGCTCCGTCCGGCCGGACGCGCGTCGCCGGCATCGCTGGGCACAGGCGTCATGGTAAGCAACGTGGAAGGTTGCGCGCCCGACGGCGAGGCCGAGCACGTCGTGGGGCGGGACTAGATACCCACGGAAGTAGACCGTTACAATACGTGCGACCAGACGATGTGGCGTCGGGAGTGCCACGACCGAGGGTCCCGCGAGGAGCTCCGTGCCGAGCCTTCGTGGCCTGCCGGCACACCTTGGGGGAGGGCTCACATGACCCGGCTGGTCTCACGCACGAGGAACCGGTCACGCCAGGACGGCTTCACGCTCATCGAGCTCCTGGTCGTCATCGTCATCCTCGGGATCCTGGCCGGGGTCGTGGTGTTCTCGGTGAGCGGGATCGACGACAAGGGCGAGTCGGCGGCCGAGGCCACCGACGCCCGCACCATCCGGACCGCCCAGGAGGCGTTCTTCGCCAAGAACGGTCGCTACGCCGGGAGCGTCGAGGAGCTGGTCGAGGGCGGCTTCCTCGCCTCGCCGTCGGATTACCACCACATCGCACCGACGTCCGACGGCACGGGGTACTCGATCGCTGCCGGCCAACCGGTGGGCGACGCCGACCAGACCATGACGGTCGGCTACAAGGCCGACCCGTGGGCGAACAGCAAGCTCCGGCTGTCCCGGTTCGCCCTGGACGCCGGAACGTGCGAGACGCTCGCCAAGGTCCGCAACGACTACTCGGTGGGCGAGCGCCTGGCCACGAGCTGGGAGCTCATCAACCCCGGCAACAACCCGACCTACAAGACGGGTGGGGTCAACAACCCGACCTGGCGGTTCCGGCTCCGGCCCGGGGTCACCTTCCACGACGGGTCGGCGTTCACCGCCCAGGACGTCAAGTGGTCCATGGACCGGCTCGTCTCCAAGGGAGACGACTTCACGGCCAAGCTCGGCGCGGCATCGAGCGTGGTCGTCGACCCGCAGACGATCGACATCACGCCGGCCGAGTCCAACCTCCGGCTTCCCGAGATCCTGGTCCACCCCACCTACGCCGTCATCAAGGACCAGACCGAGCCATCCACCATGCCGGCGACGGCGTCGACGGTGGTGTGCACCGGCCCGTTCAAGTTCAAGAGCTACACGCAGGGCGACCGCATCGTCGTCGAGCGCCACGACGCCTACTGGGGGACCAAGGCAAGGCTGCGGGAGCTGACGTTCCGGTTCATCGGCGACGCCACCACCCGCCGGCTCGCCCTGGAAGCGGGCCAGATCGACGCCATGTACGACGTCGGTCGGAGCCAGGTCGCCGGCCTGCGCGCCAAGTCCGACCTCGACGTCGTGACGGCCCCGCCGAGCTACGTCTTCAACTTCTACATGAACCTGGCCGGGACCGATCCGGCGTACGACGAGCTCCAGAGCCCGAGCGTCCGTCGGGCGCTGGCCCTGAGCATCGACCGCCAGGAGTTCGTCGACCAGAACTGGGAGCCGGGCGTCGCCACGGTCGTGCACACCCCGTCGCCGCCGTCGATCCTCGGCAGCCATGCCCCGATGATCCAGGGCGTCCCGTTCGACCTGGCGCAGGCCCGACAGGTCCTGGACGCCGACGGGTGGACGTGCGGCGGCGGCGCTCCGGGCGCCAACACGGCCTGCGGCGCCGACGAGGTGCGCCAGAAGGCGGGCGAGCGCCTCAGCCTGTACATGCTCAGCAGCACGAACAACGCCGACGACCCGCTGCTGCAGGACCTGAGGTCGCGAGCTCTCAAGGCCGGCATCGAGATCGAGATCGGTGGCAACCTGTCCAGCGCGCAGCGCACGACTCGCAAGAACCAGGGGCTGTGGGACCTCGACCACACCAACCCCAACCAGAACGACGCCAACCCGGCCTTCCTGCTCACCCTCCAGTGGTGGTCGAAGTCGGTCAACCCCTGGGTGTCCTGCCTCGCCGCCACGCCGCCGAACTGCGGCCCCTGGCAGCAGGCCGGGCCCGCCTTCGACGCCCTGGTGGAGCGGGCGCTGGCGTCGCCCACGTTCGACGGCGCCCAGCGGTACTCGGCCGAGGCCATGGACCTCCTGTTCGATCAAGAGGTCAAGATCATCCCCCTGGCCGGCCTCTCCCGGGTCTACGCCATGAAGAAGGGGGTGGCGGGGTTCACGCCACCACACCCGGCGGAGTCGCACCTCAACTGGTCCACCGTCTACAGGACCACGGCGTCGAGCGACCTGTGAGCGGCGGGGCGGCCTGACCGGGGGTGCCGGCCGGTGATCCGCTACACGGCGGCGAGGGTCGTATGGCTCGCCGTCGTCGTCCTCGGGGTCTCGGTCGTCACCTTCGGCCTCGGCGTCCTCGCCCCGGGCGATCCCGCCGAGCTGGCGCTCCAGCTCACGCTCGAGCTGCCGCCGACGCCCGACCAGATCGAGCGCAAGCGCGAGGAGCTCGGCCTCGACCGCCCGCTGGCGGTGCAGTACGCCCGGTGGCTCGGGCGGGCGGCGCGCGGCGACCTCGGTGAGTCGTACGTCAGCGGTGACGCCGTCGCCTCGCTGATACGAGAGCGGCTGCCGCGGACGGTGCTGTTGGCGAGCGCCGCCCTCGCCCTCTCGGTGCTCATCGCCGTGCCCCTCGGGGTGCTCTCCGCCTACCGCCGCGACACGCTGGTGGACCACATCTGCCGCATGGGTGCATTGGTCGGCGCATCGCTCCCGGGCTACCTCCTGGCCTATCTGCTGATCCTGTTCTTCGCCGTGCGGCTCGAGGTCCTCCCCGTGCTCGGCTTCGACTCGGCGCAGCATCTGGTGCTCCCCGCACTGACCCTCGCCCTCGGGTCCGCCGCCAGCCTCACCCGGTTCGCTCGCGCCGCCGTGCTCGACGTCCTCGGCGAGGACTATCTCCGCACGGCCCGGGCGAAGGGCGTCGGCACCTCCCGTGTCCTGTTCGCCCACGCGCTCCGCAATGCCGCCGTGCCCATCGTCACCGTCATCGGCCTCTCGCTCGGGGGCCTCCTGGGCGGGGCGTTCGTCGTCGAGTGGATCTTCAGCTGGCCGGGGCTCGGCGAGCTCGCCGTCAATGCCATCAACGCCAAGGACTACCCGGTGATCCAGGGTTTCGTCCTGGTCACCGCCACGGCCTACGTCGTCGTGAACTTCCTCACCGATCTCGTCTACGGGGCGCTCGATCCCCGCATCCGACTGTCGGCCGAGGGCCGCTGATGGTGGCGGGGCCGCGGCGGGCGGGGGTTGCGGCGTCGGCGGAGGAGCCGGCGGTGGGGGGCGACGTCCTGGCGCCCGCGGTCGACCCGGCCCCGGGCACGGTGGGCGCACCGCGGCGGCTGGCAGGGCGCGTGCTGCGCAGCGGGAACGCGTGTGCCGGCGGTGCGATCGTGGCGCTGGCCGCCGGTGCGGCGCTGCTCGCTCCGCTCGTCTCGCCCCAGGACCCGCTGGTCATCACCGGCGAGCGGCTGCGCTCCCCGTCGTGGGGGCACCTCCTCGGCACCGACGGCCTGGGGCGCGACGTCCTCAGCCGCATCCTGCACGGCGGGCGCCTCTCCCTCGGCGCGGCGGCGCTGGCGACCGCCCTCGTCATGTCGATCGGTGTCCTCGTCGGCACGGTCGCCGGCCACTTCGGCGGGAAGGTGGACGCCGTGATCATGCGCGTCGTCGACCTCCTCCTCGCCCTTCCGGGCCTGGTCGTCGCCTTCGCCATCGCCGGCCTGTTCGAGCCCAGCGTGCTGGCCGTCCTGGTGGGGCTGGTGTCGGTGTGGTGGGTGGGCTTCGCCAGGATCGTCAGGGGACTGGTCCTGTCGGTGCGCAGGCAGCCGTACGTGGAGGCGAGCAGCGCCCTGGGCGCCGGCAACGCCCGCCTCATCCGGCGGCACATCCTGCCGAACATCGCCCCGGCCGTCGTCGTCCTCGTCACCCAGCGCATGGGACGGCTCATCCTGGCGGTGGCGGGGCTCAGCTTCCTCGGTCTGGGTGCCCAGCCGCCCACCCCGGAGTGGGGATCGATGCTGAACGAGTCGCGGCCCTACTTCCCGTCGTACCCCCACCTCATGCTGGCGCCCGGCATGGCGGTGTCGTTCGTGGTCCTCGGGCTCAACCTGCTGGGCGACGGCCTGCGGGACGTGCTCGACCCCCGCCTGCGGGCCACCGGCTCCTGGTAGCCGCCGGCGCCGTCTCCTACAGCCAGCCGAACCGGGCTCCGCCGGGGCCCGGCGCGGGGGCACGCCCGGGCTGGCCGTAGCCGGCGGCCCGGGCCCGGTCGAGCAGGCGCTCGATAGTCGCCACGATCTCGGGGACGGCGTCGCGCACGGCGGCCGCGTCGTCGGGCCCGAGGACGTCGGGCGCCACCCCGGCGGCGGCGACGAGCTGGTCGAGGTCGGCCAGCCGTCGCCCCACCCACGCCACGGGGTCGGCGGTCAGGGCGTCGTCGAAGTGCCGACGACCCGGCTCCCAGCCGTCGAAGCGGGGGTGGTGGTGGGCTCGGTCGAGCGACCCGGGGTTGGCGACCGACTCCAGGAGGTCGGCCCGCCACACCGGCGTCGACACCTCGACGGGCTGGGCCGAGTACGCCGAGCCGGGCAGCGGGCCCCGCTCCAGTACGCGGACCTCCAGCCGGACGCCCTGCTCGCCACCCTCCTGGCCCGGCTCGGGCTCGGGGTCGAGGAAGTACAGGTCGCACACGGCCACGCCGACCCGGTCGAACCCGAACAGGCAGAGCATCCCGCGATCCTCGCGCGCCCCCCCGGACCGGATGCACGACGAGGAGGCGCCCGTCCCCGCCCGTCGGATGCGTCGGCGGCCGTAGCCTGCGCCCGGTGGAGCTGGTCGTGGGCGTCGACCTGGCCACCGCCGACGTGCGGGTGGTGGCCGCCGCCGCCGACGGCCGCGTCCACGGGCAGGCGTCGGTGCCGTTGCCGCCTCCGCGGTCGGCCCGGCCCGGGGAGGTCGAACAGGACGCCGCCGCCTGGTGGCCCGCCACCGTGGCCGCCCTGCGCCGGCTGGCCGACGGGCTCGGCGACGCCGGCGCGTCGGTCGTCGCCGTCTCCGTGTGCGCCACGTCGGGGACGGTGGTCGCCGTGGACGACCGGGGCGCGCCCGTCGGTCCCGCCCTGACGTACGCCGACCAGCGGGCGGGCGCCGAGGCCGACCGGGCGCAGGACGCCGGCGCGGAACGCTGGGGGCGGCTGGGCCTGCGGGTGCAGCCGTCGTTCGGCCTGGCCAAGTGGGGGTGGATGGTGCGCCACGGCGCCGTCCCCGCCGCGGCGGCCCGTGTGGCCCACGCCTCCGACGTCGTCGTGTCGGGTCTGGTGGGCGGGCTGGTGGCGACCGACTGGAGCTCGGCGCTCAAGAGCGGCTGGGACCCGCTGGCCGGCGAGTGGGCGGCCGAGGCGCTCGACGCCCTCGGCGTCCCCGGCCGGCTCCTGCCGGACGTGCGGCCGCCGGGGACGGCCGTTGGGCGGGTCGGCGCCGAGGCCGCCGGCGCGACCGGGCTGCCCGCCGGGTGCGAGGTCCGCCTCGGCATGACCGACGCCTGCGCCTCGCAGCTGGCCGCCGGCGCCGCCGTCCCCGGCCGCTTCGTGTCGGTGCTGGGGACGACGCTGGTGCTCAAGGGCGTCAGCCGGGAGCTGGTCGCCGACCCGGGGGGCGCCGTCTACAGCCACCGGCACCCCCTCGGGTGGTGGCTGCCGGGAGGCGCCTCCAGCACCGGCGGGGCCGCACTGGGGGCGGGCTTCGCCGGTCGCGACCTGGCCGCCCTGGACCGGGAGGCGGCCGCCGCCGGGCCGGCGCGAAGCGTCGCGTACCCGCTGGTCGGGCGGGGCGAGCGTTTCCCGTTCGTGGCGCCCGACGCCGAGGGCTTCGTCCTCGGCGGGGACGAGGGCGACGCCGTCGACCGCTACCGGGCCGTGCTGGAGGGCGTGGCCTTCGTGGAGCGCCTCGGGTACGAGCGGTTGGCCGGGCTGGGCGCGGCCGCCGACGGGCCCATCTCGGCGTCGGGCGCGGCCAGCGCCAGCGGGGTGTGGAACCGGATCAGGGCTACGGCCCTGGGCGTCCCGTTGGTGGCCAAGCCGGGGGCGTCCACCGCCCTGGGGGCGTGCATCCTGGCCGCCTCGGGCACCCTCCATCCCGACGTGGCCGTCGCCGCCGAGGCCATGGGCGCGCCGGGCGAGGAGGTCGGCCCGGTCGACGACGAGCGGGAGGCGCTCGACCGCAGCTACCGGCGCTTCCTGGAGGCGCTGGGGGAGCGGGGGTGGCTCGTCGCCCCGGGGTGACGAGCCACCCGGCGTGTGGCCGGGTCAGGCGTCGAGGGCCTCGATCACGCCCAGGATCTCGTCGCCGTAGAGCTCGAGCTTGGTTGGGCCGATGCCGTCCACCGAGCGCAGGGCGACGAGCGTGCGGGGGCGGGCGGTGGCGATGGCCCGGAGGTGGCGGTCGTGCAGGACGATGAACGGGGCGACCCCGTCGCGCCTGGCCCGGTCGGTGCGCCACGCCCGCAGCGCCTCCTCCGCCTGCTCCGCGTCGGGCGCCATGGCGGGGCGGGCGGTGAGCACGGCCGGCCTGCCCCGCACCGACACCGGCTCGCCGAAGCGGACCCGCAGGGCGGCGCCCGTTCCGAGCCGGACCGTCGCACCCTCGGGGTCGATCGACTCGATGGTGCCCTCGAAGCCGCCGTTGGCCACCACGGCCAGCCCCACCCGGGCCTCGGTCGTCGCCACCCGGGGCGGGCGGGCCCCAGGAGCCGGAGCCGGAGCCGCCGGGCGGGCCGGGCGCGGACGCTGGCGCGGCGCCGTCCCGTCCAGCTCGTCGAGAAAGGGCGACGGCCGGGACTCGTCGGCCAGCAGGTGGACGCGGCGGCGGCCTCGGGTGATGGCCACGTGGAGCACCCGCCGCTCCTCCTCCTCGTCGAGGGCGAGGCGGTGGGGGACCAGCCCGGCGGTGACCCCGAATACCGCCACCCGGTCCCACTCCCGGCCCTTCACCCGGTGGACGGTCGACAGGGTCACTCCGCCGGGCACCGCCTCGCGATGGAACGTGGCCCGCAGCCACGACTCGAAGGTGGCCGGGTCGGGGTGGAGGGCGGCCACCTGCTCGAGCGCCTCCAGGTCGTCCAAATGGCTCGAGCCGCCCTCGCCCGACGCCGAGCTGTCGAGCAGACCCATGGCGCTGCCGAGGCCGACCCGGCCCTTCACCACGGTCAGCACCTCGCGCGTGGTCCCGTCGGCCGCCGCCCGCGCCACGATCGCCAGGTCGTCCACCAGGCCGTCGACCTTGGCGGCGACCTTGGCGTCGTCCATGCGCTCGCCCATGGCCCGCAGGCGGTCCAGGGTGAAGCGGCCCTTCAGCCACTTCGGGAACCACTGGGGGAAGCCGCGGGACGGGCGCCGGTACACCTCCACCACGTCGGCCCCGTCGATGTGGTCGGGGTCGGCGCCGATGCGCAGGTAGGCGAGCGCGGCCCGCACGCCGGTGCGCTCCAGCACCTCGGGCCGCAGCACGGAGTCCACCGGGACGCCCGCCTCGGCCAGGGCCACGTGGGGGGCCAGGAGCAGGGAGTTCACCCGGGCCAGCACGGCCACAGACGCCGGCTCCACACCGGGCTCGGCGAGCCAGCCGGTGACGACGCCGGCCAGGGCGGCGCCACCCGCCTCCGGCCGGTGGCGGGTGACGGCCAGGGCGGACGGCTCGGGGTCGGCGTCCGGCCCGGCGACGATCTCCTTGCGGACCCGCCGCTCGTTGTACGAGAGCAGCGTGCGGGCGGCGCCCACCACGACCTCGGGGCACCGGTAGTTGACCCGGAGCGGGTGGTCGGCGGCTCCGGGGAACAGCCGGGCGTAGTCGACCAGGAACGCCGGGTCGGCGCCCGCGTGCCCGTAGATCACCTGGTCGTCGTCGCCCACGCCGAACACGTCGAGGCCGGGCGCGGCGAGGAGGCGCAGCATCAGCACGTGGGCCGGGGTGAGGTCCTGGAACTCGTCGACGAGGAGGTGGCGGCACGACGCCTGGGCCGACCGGCGGAACGCCCCGTCCGCCAGGAGTACCTCGACGGCGGCGTAGATCTGCTCGTCGAAGTCCATCGCCCCCGCCTCGGCCAGGCGGCGGCGGTAGGGCCCGAACGCCTCGGCCAGGCCGGGCACGTCGTCGCGCTCCTCCTCCACCCCCGACGGGTCGCGGAGGCCGAGGCGGACCAGGGAGAGCGCCTCCAGGTAGGGCCCGATGGGGTCGGTGTTGGCCCGCCGCTGCCGGCGGGGCAACAGGTCGTCGACGAGGCGGCGGACGTCGCGCTCGTCCATCACCTGCGGCTGGCGGCCCCGGGCCGAGGTGACGAGCGACAGGCCGAGCGAGTTGAGGGTCCGGACCCGGGGCCGGAACGAGGCGCACCGCGCCTCCAACTCCTCCTGGGCCTTCTTGTTGTACGCCACGGCCAGGACCGTCTCCCGCTCGTAGCCCCGGTCGACGACGAGGTGGCGGAGCCGCTCGGTGAGCACCCGGGTCTTCCCCGACCCGGCGGGGGCGATGACCCGGGCCGGCCCCGACCCGTGGGCGACGGCGGCCCGCTGGTCGGGCGCCAGGTCGCCGGCCGGCGCCGCCGGCGGTGGGGCGACGGCCAGCCGGCCGGCCTCGACGGACTCGGCGTGCACGACGGCGCCGCCGACGTCGACGGGCCCCCGCGGGCCGCCGTCCACCCACGCCGGCCGCCCGTCGGCGAGGGCCACGTCGGCCGGACCGTCGGGCGTCTCCGCCGCCCCCACCCGCTGCGCCTTTCGCCCCCACCACCACAC
>DATLFN010000063.1 GCA_035540975.1 Acidimicrobiales bacterium | reverse complement strand
GCCGCCGCCGGCCTCGGCCTGCCCCCGCCCCGGTGGGACCCGCCGCTGGGCGAGGCGCTCGACCCCAAGTGGATCACCTGGAACTGAGCGGCTGGGCCGCGGGGCGGCCGCTCGGTGGTGGCCTGCCGGGCTGCCCCGGGTGCTCGGTCTGGCGACGCGCCGGCACCGGAGCCGACTCCACGGGCACGGTGTCGACGTCGAGGGAGGGGGCATGTCGCCGTGGGCCGCCCTCGAAGCCGCCCTGCGCCAGCGCCGTCCGGTCTGGCTCTCCTACCACGGCAAGCAACGCCTCGTGTGCCCCCACGCCCTCGGCTGGAAGAGCGGGAGGCCCATGGTCCTCGCCTACCAGACCGGCGGCGAGACCACCTCAGGCACGCTGGGCGCCGACCCCCGGAAGCGGTGGCGTTGCCCGTTCGTCGATGAGGTCGATCACGTCGAGCCGAGGGAACCCGCCGGCGCCTGGGGCAGCGCCGACAACTACGACCCCTGCCACCCCTTCCACGTCATCGACGAGGTCGCTGTGGCCGTCACTGCCGACGGCTCCGACGGGTCGGTTAGGTAATACGCGGCGGGAGCCCGAAAACCACCCTTGACCAGGGGTTCCGTCGCTCCGCCACGGGCCAGCCAGGAAGGTCCCGCTAGGGTCGGGCCATGCCCCTCTCGACCGGCCCCGTCGGCCCCTTCCCGCCCGGCGTCGACCCCGAGGAGTACGACAAGCTGCGGCGGAGGGTCCTGTGGACGATGCCCTACGGCCTCTACGTGGTCGGGAGCCGGGCCGGCGAGCGGCGCAACGGGATGACCCTCAACTGGGTGACCCAGCTGTCGTTCGACCCCAAGCTGGTCGGCATCGCCGTGGAGAACGGGTCACTCACCGGGGAGCTCCTCGCCGCCGGCCGGGTATTCAGCCTGTGCATCGTCGACCGTGAGGACCGGGCGATCGTGCGCAAGTTCACCAAGCCCGTCGACGTCGACGAGGCGGCCCGCACCATGAACGGCTTCCCGTTCCACGACGGCCGCACGGGCGCCCCGATCCTCGACCAGGCAGTGGCCTACGTCGACTGCGAGGTGCGCCAGGACGTCGCCACCGGCAGCCACACCCTGTTCGTCGGGGAGGTGGTGGACGCCGGGTTCCAGAAGCCGGAGGACACGCCGGTGCTCCGCATGGAGGACACCCGCATGATCTACGGGGGTTAGGCGGCGGGCGAGCGCACCGGATCGGTCGGTTCGAGCTCTGCAGGCGCCAGCTCGGCGAGGGCGGCCACCCCGACGGCCAGGACGACGATGGCCAGCAGGGCGCCGCCCAACCCGTACAGCTCGAGGCCGGCGAAGGCGCCGGCGACGGTGAGGAACGGGCCCAGCCGCACCGCCCGGCGCTCGAGCCGGCGTTGCACGAGAAGGGTCTCCGCCACCTCGTAGGCGACGAAGGCCAGGGCCAGGACCAGCCCCCGTCCCGGGTCGCCGATGCCGCCCAGCAGCACGATGGGCACGGCCCCGATCACCGCGCCGAGATAGGGGACGACGTCCCAGAGGGCGACCCACAGCGCCAGCGGCGCCGGGGCGGGTACGCCGGCCGCCTCGGCTATCGCGTAGGCGACGCCACCGGCGGCCAGCGCCATGGCGATCGTCCCCCGCACGTAGGTGAAGCCGCGGTGGAAGGCGGCGGCGGCGACCCGCTCCAGCAGGGCGCGCCGCTCGGGGTCGTGCACCTGGCGGGCAGCGGCGGCGGCCAGGTCGGGGCCGTGGAGCAGCAGGAACACGGACAGGACGAAGGTGGCGAGGTAGGCGACGCCCCGGGTGGCCGCCGCCCGCAGGGCCTGGGCCGGCGTGCCTCCCCGCAGCCGCTCGGGCACCTCTTCCACGAAGCGCTCGGTGCGCTCGGAGAGCTCGGCCTCGCGCGCCAGCTCGGCCACCCGCCCGTCACCCGCCTCGACCCGCCGGGCCGCCTCCGGGGCGGCGCGGCGCAGCCGATCGGTCTGGTCGCCCACGTCGTCCACCGTCCGCCACCCGACCAGCCCGACCGACGCCAGGGCGGCCAGGGCGACCAGGGCGACGGCCACGCCCCGGGGCAGGCGGCGAGCCAGGCGGGCGACGAGGGGGTGGACGACACCGGCGATGGTGGCGGCAGCCACCACCCACCCCAGGACGCGCCGGGACGCCGCGAACATGGCCAGGAAGCCCAACGTGAGGCCGAACATGGCGACGGCGGCCAGGGCCGAGCGGGGCGTGAGGCGGAGCCGCTCGGTCGCTCCCGGCGCCGCCATCGCCGGTACAGTACCGGCGACATGGCCCCGGCGGACGACCTGCCCGCACCCCTCCCACCGGGGCGACGGGCGGCCCCTCCGGCGGCCACTCCCACCCCCGGCCCCACGGGCCCGGCGGTGCGGGTGGTGGAGCTGGACTGGCGGTCGGTGGCGGTCGTCCTCGGCGGCTTCGTGGTCCTGGTGGCCGCCACCGCGCTGATCGGCTCGGCGCCGCGCACCATGGCCGCCCTGGGGGTGGCCGCCATCCTGTCGCTCGGCCTGAACCCGCTCGTCGAGAACGTCCGCCGGCGGCTCCGCATCGGCCGGGCGCCGGCGGTGGCGGCGGTGCTGGCCGTCGCCGCGTCGGTGGTCGTCCTCCTCGGCCTGTTGCTCGTGCCGCCCGCCGTGCGCCAGGCGCGTGACCTGGGCGACGAGCTGCCCTCGGTGGTCGCCGAGCTGGCCGAGCTGCCGGTGGTGGGCGACGACCTGGCCGAGGCCGGCGTACCCGAACGCGTCGAGCAGGCCATCCGGGACCTCCCGGATCGCCTGGCCGGGGACACGTCCCCCCTGGAGGACGCGGCCCGGTCGGCGGCCGACATGCTGCTCGCCGGCATGGTGACCGCCCTGTTCGCCGTGACCCTCCTCGTCGACGGCGATCGCCTCCTCCGGGGTGCCCGCCGGCTCCTCCCGGCCGACGTCCGCCCCCGGGCGGAGCGGGCGGCGTCGCTGGCGTACGCCGTCGTCGGGAAGTACGTGGCCGGGTCGCTGCTCGTGGCCGGGGTCGCCGGCGTGTCCGTGCTCGTCGCCGGCCTGCTGCTGGGCGTGCCCCTCACCCCCCTGGCCGCCGCCTGGGTGACGGTGTGGAACCTGGTGCCGCAGATCGGCGGCGCCGCCGGCGGCATCCCCTTCGTGCTCCTCGGGTTCACCCAGGGGCTGGGGACGGGACTGGCGTGCGCCGCCTTCTTCGTCGTGTACCTGCAGCTCGAGAACAACGTGCTCAGCCCCCTGCTGGTCGGGCAGGCGGTCAAGCTCTCGCCTCCCGCCACCATGACGGCGGCCCTGGTCGGGGTGTCCGCCGGCGGGGTCGTGGGGGCCCTGCTCGCCGTTCCCCTGGTGGGGGCGGCCAAGGCCGTGTACCTCGAGCTGCGCCCGGGGCCGGAGGCGGCGGTCGTCCCCCGCTACGGTTCGGCGACGTGACGCTGCGCCGCCTCGACAACCGCACGTGGGGGTTCGAGTCGCGCTGCTTCGTGTGCGACCCGGCGAACCGGTCCGGGCTGCGGCTGGCGTTCTTCGCCGACGACGAGGCCGGGACGGTGATCGCCGACCTCACGCTCGACGACCGCTTCTCGGGAACGCCCAGGTACGTCCACGGCGGCGTCACCCTGGCCGTGCTCGACGAGGCGATGGCCTGGGCCGCCATCGCCCTGGCCGGCCGCTTCGCCGTCACCCGGTCCACCAGCGCCCGGTTCCGGCGACCGGTCAGGATCGGCCGCCCGTACCGGGTGGAGGCACGGCTGGCCGGGCGCAACGGCGACGGCAGCCTGGCCCTGTCGGCCACCGTGGCGGACCCCGCCGGCCGGCCGTGCGTGGAGGCGACCGCCGAGTTCGTGCCCCTGAGCGCCGCCCGTGCCCGCTCGGCCATCGGCCGGGTGGCGGTCGACGACGCCTCGTTCGTGGGGGACTGACCGCTGGAGCCCCCGCGCTGGGTGGACCGGGCCGACGCCCTGGAGGAGGTGGTCTCGGAGCTGGCCTCGGCCGAGGCCTACGCGCTGGACACCGAGTTCCACCGCGAACGCACCTACTACCCCCACCTCGACCTCCTCCAGATCGCCTGGGCGGGCGGCATCGCCCTGATCGACCCGTTGGCGGTGGACGTGATGCCGCTCGCCCGGGTCCTCGACGGGCCCGGCCTGGCCGTGCTCCACGCCGCCGACCAGGACCTGGAGATCCTGCGGGCCGCCTGTGGCACCGTCCCCCGCCGCCTGTTCGACACCCAGCTGGCCGCCGGGTTCCTCGGGATGTCGTCACCCTCTCTCCAGTCGCTGGTCGAGCGCGTCCTCGGTGTCCGCCTGCTCAAGGGCGACCGCCTGGCCGACTGGACCCGCCGCCCCCTCGGCGAGGACCAGCGGGTGTACGCGGCGGCCGACGTGGAGCACCTCCTCGAGATGCACCGTGAGATCGCAGGGCGCCTGGCCGCCCGGGGCCGGCTGGTGTGGGCCGAGGAGGAGTGCGAGCTGGCCCGCACCCAGGCCCGCGGCCCGTCCGAGCCCGAGCGGGCGTGGTGGAAGCAGCGCGACGCCCGGTCCCTTCGCGGCAAGTCGGTGGGCGTCGCCCAGGAGGTGGCGGCGTGGCGCGAGCGGAGGGCGATGAGCCTCGACCTCCCGCCCCGCTTCGTGCTGCCCGACCTGGCGCTGGCCGCCATCGCCCAGCGGCCCCCCTCCACCCTCGCCGAGCTGGCCGGGGTGCGGGGGCTCGACGGCCGTCACGCCAAGGGGCCGACCGGCGAGGAGATCCTGGCCGCCGTGCGCCGGGGCCGGTCCCTCGACCCGGCGTCGGTGGAGCGCCCGCCCGCCGACGACCTCGACCGGTCTCTCCGGCCCGCCGTGGCCCTCGTGTCCGCCTGGGTGGTCCAGCTGGCCGCCGACCTGGAGGTGGACCCCGCACTGCTCGCCACCCGGGCCGACGTGCAGGCCTTCCTCCGGGGCGACGGGGGCGCCCGCCTGGCCACCGGGTGGCGGCACTCCCTGGTGGGGGAGCCGATCCGCCGGCTGGTGGACGGCGAGGCCACCCTGGCGTTCGAGCGCGGCAAGCTCGTGCTCGAGCCCCGGGCCGGCCGTTCTTCGTAGAAGAAGGGGTCAGTCCTTGCGGCGCAGGTCGACGCGCAAGGTGAGGACGCCGTCCTCCAGGGAGCCCTCGGCGTCGCCCAGCATGGCGTAGTCGAGGTAGTCGATCTTGGACTGCTCGATGAACCGGCGGCGCTCGGGGCCCTCCACGGGGGGTATCCCGCGGCTGCGAACGGCCTTGGCCCGGTCCCGGAAGCGCTCGATCATCGCCTGGACGTCGAACTCCTCGGCCATGACCGGAACCCTACCGGGCTGGTCCGGGTCCGACGCGGCCGCTTGCTAGCATGGTCTGGCAACAGGCTTCACGGATCGGGGGAGCTGCCTCGTGAAAAAGGGACGTCACCGGCGGTTCGAAGAGGCCCGCGCCTTCAAGCTGCGCACCACCGAGCTGGTCCCCGAGCCGTGCGCCGAGTGTGGTGCCGACCCCGAGGACGACCATGCCTCGTGGTGCCTGGCGACCGAGGACGACAGCGCCGTCGACGTGGCGGACGACCGCTGAGGGACCAACGGGTGCCCGGGGCCGGGGGGCCGGGGAACGGGGCACGTCGGCTCTGCCTGGCGGTGGCGGCCCTCTTCCTCGCGTCGGTGATGGCCGTGGCGACCCACGACACGCCGTCGCCGTTGGTCACCGCGGTGGCCCGGGCGGCCGAGGTCGCCATGCCCGCGCCCGTCATCACGGCGGGGGCGACCCTTCCGCCGCTCACCCTGCCCGCCTCGCCCGCCCCGGCGGCGACGCCGGCCACCAGCGCCGCCCCTCTCAGCGTCCCCGGCGTGTCGGTCCCCGGGGTCCCCGTGACGGTGCCGCCTCTCGAGGTCACCGTCCCGACCCTCCCGCCGCCGACGGCGGCGCCGGCCCCGGCGTCGACGCCCCGGCCGGCGGGCATCGGCCCCTACCTCGGGCTGGGCACGTGGGTGGACGTCTACGACTGGAGCACCACCTTCTCCCGCAACGGCCCCCCCGCCGTCACCCCGGGCGACGCCGACCGCATGGCGGACGCCGGCGTGCAGACCCTGTTCATCCAGGCCTCCAAGCACGACTCGCCGACCGACGTGCTCGAGCCCGAGCTCCTCCAGGCCCACATCGACCGGGCCAAGAAGCAGGGCCTCCAGGTGGTGGCGTGGTACTTGCCGACCCTGGTGGACGTCGGCGCCGACCTGCGGCGCCTCAAGGCGATCGCCGCCCTGCGCAACCTCGACGGCCTCGCCGTCGACATCGAGGCGCGCAACGTGGCCGACGTCAACGACCGCAACGACCGGCTCGTCGAGCTCAGCGCGGCCCTGCGCAAGGCCCTCCCGGGGCGCTTCATCGGGGGCATCGTGCTCCCGCCGGTCGTGCTGGAGGTCGTCAACCAGAACTTCTGGCCCGCCTTCCCCTACCGGGAGATCGCCCCCTTCTACGACGTGTGGATGACGATGGGGTACTGGACCAACCGCACCAACGCCTCCGGCTACCGGGACGCCTACCGGTACACCAAGGAGAACGTCGAACGGCTGCGCAACAACCTGGGCCAGCCCAACGCCCCGGTCCACCCCATCGGCGGGATCGGCCATTCCACGTCGGCGGCGGAGATCGAGCAGTACAAGCGGGGCGTCACCGCCGTGGGCGGGATCGGCGGCAGCATCTACGACTGGGACACCACCGCGCCGGCCCTGTGGGCCAACCTGCGGCCCATGCGGCTCAACTGACCCGGCGGCGCACCGTGGGGTGGGGGAGGGGCGTCCCCGGCCCGGACAGCCGGGCCTCGAGGTAGGCGGCCAGGCGGGCGTACGCGTCGTGGCCCACCAGCTCGGCCAGCTCGCCCGCCATCTCGCGGTAGACGGGGCGGGCGCCGGTGAACGCCTCGGGCGCCTCCGTGCACCACCAGTGGAACTCCAGGCCGCCGGCGCCCCAGTTGCGCCGGTCCCACTGCCGCACGGTGGAGGTGACGTGGCCGTCGTCGGCCACCGAGTCCTCCCGGCGCAGCGGCAGCTGCCAGCACACGTCGGGCTTGAGGTCGAGGGGCCGCTCGCCCCGGTCCACGGCGGCCACGTGCAGGGCGCAGCCGGGGCCGCGGGCGAAGCTCCTGCGGTTGAGGAACACGCAGGCGCCGTCGACCATCCGGGTCACCGTCTCACCCGCCGGGTTCACCTTGACGACCCCGCGCCGCCGGCCCTGGGCCCGGAACTGCCACTGGTCGGCGGTCAACGTGGCCGCCGCCGCCTGCACCCGGGCGACGTCGTCGGGGCCGGTGAAGTGGGCGCCGTAGCTGCAGCACCCCTGGACGAGCTCCTCGGCGGGCCCGGTCAGGACGCCCTGGCACCCGCGCCCGAAGATGCACGTCCACGAGCTGAGGAGGAAGGTGGCGTCGAAGACCCAGGTGCGGTCCTCCTCGGCGTCCTCGAAGCTCACCCACTCGTGGGCGTCGTCGGGGGCGGCGGGTACGGGCGCGTCAGCCACAGGCAGGGGTGAGGGCGCCCAGCTCCCGCCACAGCTCGCCGGCGGCCAGGAGCCCCTTCCAGAACTGGTCCAGGACGAGGCGCTCGTTGGGGGCGTGGAAGCGGTCGTCGGGCAGGCCGACCCCGAGGTAGAGCACGGGCACGTCGAGGACCCGGCCCAGCGCCTCCTCGGGCCCGCTGCCGCCCTCCCGGGTCAGCAGCGGAGGCTTGCCCCACACCCGCTCGATGGCCCGGGACAGGGCGCCCACGGCCGGGTGGCCGGCCGGCGTGAGGGCGGGGGCGACCGCACCCTGGGGGACCACGGTGACCTCCACGCCGTCGGGGACCCGGGCCAGCAGCCAGTCGGTGAAGGCCCGGCCCACCTCGGCGGGGTCCTGGTCGGCCACCAGGCGGAAGGTGACCTTGACGTTGCCCCGGGCGGGGACGATCGTCTTGATCCCGTCTCCGCCGTACCCGCAGGTGATGCCGACGACGTCGCAAGTCGGCCTCGTCCACACCCGCTCCAGCGTCGACCGACCCGCCTCCCCGTCCAGCGCCCGCACGCCGGCCTTCGCCTTCCAGTCCTCGGCGTCGAAGGGCAGGAGGGCGAGCGACGCCTCCTCCGCCCCGGTCAGGGGGCGCACGTCGTCGTAGAAGCCGGGCACGGCGACCCGGCCGTCGTCGTCGTGCAGGGCGGCCACGATGCGGGCCAGCAGGTGGGCGGGGTTGGGGACCGAGCCGCCGAACACGCCCGAGTGGAGGTCGATGGTGCCGGTGCGCACGGTGACGTCGAACGCCACCAGCCCGCGCATCCCCATGCACATCGACGGCACGTCGGGGGCCCACATGGTGGTGTCGGACACGACGACGGCGTCGCAGGCGAGGCGGTCGTACTGGGCGGTGAGCAGCGCCTCGAAGTGGGGGCTGCCGACCTCCTCCTCGCCCTCGACCAGGAACTTCACGTTGACGGGCAGGCGGCCGTCCCGGCGGAGCAGGCCCCGGACCGCCTCGACCTGGTAGAGGACCTGGCCCTTGTCGTCGACCGACCCCCGGGCGCGGCACTCGCCGTCCACCACCACGGGCTCGAACGGCGGCGAGTGCCAGGCGTCCAGCGGCTCGACGGGCTGGACGTCGTGATGGCCGTACACCAGGTAGGTGGGGGCGCCCGGTCCGGCGTGCAGCCAGTCCCCGTAGACGGACGGGGCGCCGGCCGTCTCCAGCAGCTCCACGTTCTGTAGTCCGGCCTCCCGCAGCAGGGCGGCGGTGAACTCGGCCGAGCGGCGCACGTCGCCGGCCCGCTCCGGGTGGGCCGAGATGGACGGGATGCGCAGCCAGTCGAACAGGGTGGCCAGGATGCGCTCCCGCTCGCCCCCCACGTAGCCGGCCAGCGCCAGGTCGTCGGACGGCATCGGTCGGAGGCTACCGCCCGGTGCGACACTGGACGGCCATGGACGCCGCCGTCGAGGACCTGCGAGACCGCCTGTCGGGCATCGCCGAGGAGCTGGCCGACCTGGCCCTCGAGCGCCTGCGGGCCGCCGTCGACGAAGGCACCGCCTCGCCCACGGCGGCGGCCGAGGAGCGCCGGCTCACCCGGGCGCGCCGGGCGGTGGAGAAGGCGGTGGCCGTCCTGTCGGAGGGCGATCGGGGCTGACCCGGGGATCGGGCGGCTCCCCGCCGGGCACCCTCCCCCCGGCGCTAAGCGGCCGAGCGCAGGCCGCCGGTCCGGAGCAGCTCGAGGGCGAGCGTCAGGCCGAGGAGGAGCGTGGTCCCCACGGTGGCGCCGGCGGGGAGGACGAGCACGTCGCAGCCCGAGGCCGGGCCCCGGCGGCGGCTGGTGAGCGCCAGCATCCCGCCCGCGGGGTCGATGACGTGCAGGCCGGTCGGGCCGTCGGCCCGCACGAGGGCGACGGGCCTGCCGTCGCTGTCGGCCAGCGTGCCGATGTGCGCCCGCGAGACCGGGTCTGCCGGGGCGAAGGTGAACGTCCGCCGCCCGGGGTGGTCCACCAGGGCGACCCGGGTGTGGCCGAGGTAGGACCCGCCGACCAGGCTGAGGACCACGGCGCCCCGGGCGCTGTCCTGGAGGTCCCAGCAGTGGTCCCGCCACCAGGCGGTGGCAACCTCGCGGCCCTCGCACGTCCACCGGAAGCGGCCGGACCCGGCCGACAGGCGGTAGCGCACCGCCGTGGACGCGCCGCCGGCCGGCGGCGAGCCCGGTTCGACAGGCGAGGTCACGCCCGGTTGATCGACGGAGCGGGCGGGGCGCTTGAGAGACGGTTTAGGCGGTCGATCAGGGACCGCAGGCGACCGAGGCTGATCCGGTCGAAGCGCAGGGTGACGCGCGGGAGGTCGATGTGGTCGTCGTCGGCCACCTCGGGGCCGAGCGGCGGGGTGGCCTCGACGCCCCCGTCCACGCAGATGTCGGCGAACTCCTCGCTCAGCTCGGCCAGCTCGGTCGCCGTGGGGGCGGCGTGCAGGCGGATGACCAGGCGGTGCCCGACCAGGCGGCGTGAGTGGTAGTTGCGGTAGAAGCCGAGGATCTCCTCGGCTGCCTCGCCGGCGTCGTCGGTGATGCGGTAGAGGACACGGTCCTCGGGCGAGACGAGGCCCCGGGCGAGCACCTCCTCGTCCATGAAGCGCTCGAAGGCGGCCCAGTAGCTGCCGCCGGGGGTGTCCAGCAGCACGATGGGTGCCGGGTCGGCCTTGCCCGTCTGCGACAGGGTGAGCAGCTCGAGCGCCTCGTCGAGGGTGCCGTAGCCGCCGGGCAGGACCACGAACGCGTCCGATTCCTTCAGGAGCATCACCTTGCGGGTGAAGAAGTACTTCATGGTGACGAGCTTGGGATCGCCGGCGATGAACTCGTTCGCCCCCTGCTCGAACGGGAGGCGGATGTTGATCCCGAACGACCGGTCCCGCCCCGCGCCCTCCAGGCCGGCGGCCATGATCCCCGGGCCGGCGCCGGTCACGACCATCCAGCCGGCGTCGGCGATGAGCCACGCCGTCCGGCGCGCCTGGGCGTAGGCGGGGTCGTCGGGCAGGGTCCGGGCCGAGCCGAACATGGTGATCTTGCGGATGTGCCGGTAGGGGGCGAAGACCCGGAACGCCCCCCGCAGCTCCTTCAGGGCGGCGTTGGCGATCTTGACGTCCAGGCGGTCGACGTCGTCGGTGGCCAGCCCCAGGCCGGTCGCCAGGATCTCGAACAGCTGGTCGCGGTTGGCGGCCGCGCCGACCTCGTCGAGCAGCGCGGTGATGCGCTGGTCGAGCTCGGGGTCCCGGGTGCGGTAGCGGGGGAGGCGATCGCTCATGGCGGCAAGGGTTCTACTCGGCAGATGCGGCCCCGGCCCTGACGGCCGGGCCCGGAGCGCCGCTCAGGCCCGGGCGGCGACCCGCCCGTAGAGGGTGGTCCGCTGCTCGAGCGGCCGGCCCAGGGGCTCGACGATCGCCCGGAACCCGGCCTCGTCCATCGCCTGGCCGTGGCTGGCGCCCGCCGCCCGGGAGATGTTCTCGTCCATCAGGGTGCCGCCCAGGTCGTTGACCCCGGCCCGCAGGGCCTGGCGCGACCCCTCCACCCCCATCTTCACCCACGAGACCTGGATGTTGGGGATGACCGGGTGGTAGGCGATGCGCCCCACGGCGTGCACCAGGAGGGCCTCCCGGAAGGTCGGTCCCGGCCGGCTGCGGCCCTCCAGGTGCAGGGGGGCGGCCATGTGCACGTACGGCAGCGGGACGAACTCGGTGAACCCGCCCGTCTCCTTCTGGAGGTCGCGCGTGCGGACGAGGTGGCGGGCCCACGACACCGGGTGCTCCACCGACCCGAACATCAAGGTGACGTTGGACCGCAGCCCCACGCCGTGCGCGGTGCGGTGGGCCTCCAGCCACTCCTGCGTGTCGACCTTGTCGGGGCACAGCACGGCGCGCACCTCGTCGTCGAGGACCTCGGCGGCCGTTCCCGGGAGGGTGCGCAGGCCGGCGTCCATCAGGCGGCGGAGGTAGGCGGCCAGCGGCTCGCCCAGCCGTCGCGCCCCCTCGGTGACCTCCAGGGCGGTGAAGCCGTGGATGTGGATGGAGGGTGACGCCTCCCGCACCGCCTCGATCACCGACACGTAGTAGTCGCCGTCGAAGCTGGGATGGATGCCGCCCTGGAGGCAGACCTCGGTGGCGCCCCGCTGCTCGGCCTCGGCCACCCGGCGGGTGATCTCGTCGAGGCCCAGCAGGTACGGGTTGCCGCGCAGGTTCAGCGACAGGGGGCCCTTGGAGAAGGCGCAGAAGCGGCACTTGAACGTGCAGACGTTGGTGTAGTTGATGTTGCGGTTGGCGACCCACGTGACGGTGTCGCCCACGGCCCGGCGGCGCAGGTCGTCGGCCACCTCGGCCACGGCGGCCACCTCGGGGCCCCGCGCCCCGAACAGGGCGGTGATCTCCTCCACGCCCGGTTCCTGGCCCAGGAGGACGCCGGCCAGCACCTCGCCGACCCGCCCGCCGGCCGCCGGCCGGGCGCCGGGCGGGAGGAGGTCGGGGACGGGCGCGTCCGAACCGGCCGCCCAGGCGTCGTCGCGCGCCAGGCCCTCGGCGTCGCTGCGGTGGAGGACGGCGGTACGCATGGTGGGGGCCAGCCACCTGGCGGGGTGGCGGGCGAACCCGGGGTGGACGGTGAGCCGGGGGGCGAGCACGAAGCCCCTGGCTTCGGTCACCTGGCGGAGCCGGTCGAGGGCGGGCCACGGCCTCTCGGGGTTCACGTGGTCGGGCGTGACCGGCGACACCCCGCCCCAGTCGTCGATGCCGGCGTCGAGCAGCGCCCCGAAGTCGTCGGCCAGGTTGGGCGGCGCCTGGACGGAGATCTCGGGGGGCAGGAGCAGCCGGGCCACCGCCACCGACCAGGCGTGGTCGTCCGGGTCGCAGGCGGGGGAGCGGTGCATCGCCGTCCCCCGCTTGGGCACGAAGTTCTGGACGATGACCTCCTGGACGTGGCCGTGGCGCCCGTGCGACGCGGCGATCGCCTCGAGGGCGGCGATCCGGTCCTGGCGCCGCTCGCCGATCCCACACAGGATCCCGGTCGTGAAGGGGATGGCCAGCTCGCCGGCGGCCTCCAGGGTGGCGAGGCGCCGCTCGGCGGTCTTGTCGGGAGCGCCGGCGTGGCAGGCGAGGGGCGGGCCCAGCGACTCCAGCATCATCCCCTGCGAGGCCGACACCTCCCGCAGCTTGGCCAGCTCGTCGGGGTACAGGGCGCCGGCGTTGGCGTGGGGGAGCAGCCCGGTTTCGTCCCGGACGAGGGCGCACATGGCGGCCAGGTAGTCGACCGTGGACGGATGGCCGCGAGCGGCCAGCCACTCGGCCGCCGCCGGATGGCGCAGCTCGGGCCGCTCGCCCAGGGTGAACAGCGCCTCACTGCACCCCACGGCGGCGCCCGCCGACGCGATGGCGAGGACGTGCTCGGGGTCGAGGTAGGGCGCCTCCACCCGGGCCGGTGCGGTGGCGAAGGTGCAGTACCCGCAGCGGTCCCGGCACAGCCGGGTGAGCGGGATGAAGACCTTGGGCGAGAACGTGACCCGCCGCCCCGTGGTGGCGTCCCGCACCTTGCACGCCGCCGCCAGCAGCTCCCCGGGCGGGGCGGCCAGGACGTCGAGGGCCATGGCGGACAACCTAGGCCGGGGTGAAGGGCGGGGCGATGTGCTCCGGCCGGGCGCAGCACCCTTCTGGCGGCAAGAAGGGGCGCTATACGCCCCTTCTTGCCGCCGGAAGGGCGGGAGGTCCCCTCGTCGCCGCTAGCAGCCGCCGCCCTTGGAGGGGCGGTCGGGGATGGAGGGGTCGACCACCTCGACGTGGACGTGGGGCCACGCCGGGTCGGCGGTGCGGAGCTCGTCGACCTGGGACTCGAACGGCAGCTGGGTGGCCCGGCCGGCGATCACCGTCTCGCCCGCCACGACCCGCTCGCCCCGGCGCACGGCCAGCCCGTCGATGTGGAGGATCTTGACCTCCCACGCCGGGTTGGCGTCCGGCGCGATGACGACGAAGTCGTCGCGATGGTCGCAGTAGAGCGTGTAGGTCCCGCCCCGCTTCACCGTCCCCGTCACCGGCGAGCGGATCTCGCCGGCGGGGTCGACGACGATGTCGGCCGAGCCCCGCGGCGACGTCCCCCGCTCGCGCGTCTCCATGGTGGCGGGCGCCACCGCCGTCGCCAACGGCTCCTGCTGGCGGGCGCCGTCGTGGTTGGACTCGTGGAACCCGACCCGCTCGACCCGGTTGGCCGGGTGCACCAGGGTCAGCCCGCCGACCGATCCGTAGGGGGAGAACCCGGTCTCGGTCACCACCCGGGGGCCGGGCCGGGGCGCCTCGGTGGTGGACGTGGTCGACGGGGCAGCCGTCGTCGACGTCGCAGCCGTGCTCGCCGTGGTGGTGGGCGCCACCGTTGCCGGCGCCACGGCCGGGAGCGCGGTGGTCGGTGCGGCCGCGGAGGCCGGCGGCGCGGTGGTCGGTGCGACGCTCGTGATCGTCGCCAGCGCCGGCCCCGCGGCGGCGGCGGGCTCGGCGGAGACGGTGGGGCCGCCCCCGCCCGCGCACGATGCGGCCGCCAACCCGACTGCCACCACCAACGCCCCGCGGACCGCCCCCCCTGCCATGAGCACTCCACGGTACCGGCCTGCGGGCGCTGGTCGGGACGCGGCGGGCACCCCTACGCTCCGGGCGGACGGCCCGGCCGCGCCGTCGGGAAGGAGCGCCATGCCGGAGGTGACCGAGGTCCGCCTGCCCGGGGTGGGCGTGCGCCACGAGTACACCACGGCGGCCGGCGTCCGGATCGGTGTGCTGACCCACCGGGGCGGGCGCCGTGAGCTGCTGGTGTACGACCGGGACGACCCCGACCGGTGTGCCAACACCCTCCACCTCAGCGCCGACGACACGCGGACCCTCGCCGAGCTCCTGGGCGCCCCCCATCTGGCCGAGGCCGTCACGTCGGTCCAGGCCATCGAGGGGCTGGCCATCGACTGGGTGGCAGTGGCCGAGGGCTCGCCGGCGGCGGGCACGACCATCGCCGACGGGGCGTTCCGCACCCGTACGGGGGCGTCGATCGTCGCCGTGGTCCGGGGTGACACCACCGTGGCGAGCCCCGGCCCCGGGTACCGCTTCGAGGCGGGCGACGTGGCGGTGGCCGTCGGCACGCCCGAGGGGCTGGGCCAGCTCCGCGACATCCTCGGGCGCTGAGCGTGCTCGTGGCGGCGGCCGGCGGCGACGCCGCGCTCGTGTTCGTCGAGATCGGCGCCGTGGCGCTGGCCCTGGCCGCCCTGGCCCGCCTGGCCGGGCGCCTCGGGGTCACCGCCATCCCCCTCTACCTGCTGGCCGGCCTGGCCGTCGGCGAGGGCGGGATCGCGCCCCTCGACGTCAGCGCCGACTTCATCGAGCTCACGGCCGAGATCGGCGTGCTCCTGCTCCTGCTCACCCTCGGCCTCGAGTACAGCGCCGACGAGCTGCGGGCCGGCCTGCGGGGCGGCGCCGTCCCCGGCGTCGTCGACGCCGTCGTGAACTTCGCCCCGGGCTTCGGCGCCGGCCTCCTTCTCGGCTGGGGCCCGACGACGGCCGCTCTCCTGGGCGGCGTCACCTGGGTGAGCTCGTCGGGCGTGGTCGCCAAGGTGCTGCACGACCTCGACCGGCTGGGCAACCGGGAGACGCCGGCCGTGCTCAACCTGCTCGTCCTGGAGGACCTGGCGATGGCCGCCTACCTCCCGGTGGTCGCCGCCCTGGTGGCGGGACGGGGGCCGTCGACCACGCTCGCCACCGTCGCCGTCGCCATCGCGGCGGTGGCCCTCGTGCTCGGCGTCGCCCTGCGATGGGGGCACCACCTGAGCCGGGTGCTGGCCGGGGGATCGGACGAAGCCCTCCTGCTGGCCGTGTTCGGGCTGACCCTGCTGGTGGGCGGCCTGGCCCAGCAGGTGCAGGTGTCGGCGGCCGTCGGCGCCTTCCTCGTCGGCCTCGCCCTGTCGGGCACCGTCCAGGAGCGGGCGGGCGCCCTGGTGGCGCCTCTCCGGGACCTGTTCGCCGCCACCTTCTTCCTCTTCTTCTCGTTCCAGATCGACCCCGCCGACCTGCCCGGCGCCCTCGCCCCGGCCGCCGCCCTCGCCCTGGTGACCGCCGCCGGCAAGACGGGGACGGGGTGGGTGGCCGCCCGGCGCCTCGGCGTCGGGCCCCGGGGCGCCCTGCGGGCGGGGACGGCGCTGATCGCCCGGGGCGAGTTCTCGGTGGTGATCGCCAGCCTGGGCGCCGCTGCCACCGACGGCGACGAGCTGGGCACGGTGGCCGCTGCCTACGTGCTCCTCACCGCCACCGCCGGGCCCCTGGCCGCCCGCTGGGCCGACCGCGTCCCGCTGCCGGTGGCCGGCACCGGGCCGGCCTGACCGGAGCGGCCGCGCCGGGCGTGCCACACTTCGTCGCATGGCTCCCCGCCCCGGCGAGGTCTTCGCCTTCGTCCTCCGCAGCTCGCGTCGCATCGCCGTGTCGGTCGTCGGTGGCGTGCTCGTGGCCGCCGGCCTGGCGATGATGGTCCTGCCCGGGCCCGGGCTCCTGTTCATCGTGGCCGGCTTCGCCGTCCTCGGCACCGAGTACGCGTGGGCGGCTGCCGCCCTGGAGCGGACCAGGCGCACGGCCGCCCAGGCGGGCCAGGTCGCCCGCAAGGGTGCCACCGTCGCCGCGCGCCGGGTGCGCCGCCCGCGGGGCTGAACGCGCCACGACCGGGCCCCGCCGGGCCCGGTCGTGGCGAGGAACGTGGGGGAACGGCTACTCGGAGGACTGGAGCTCGGCCAGCCGGGCCTCGACCCGCTCGCGCTCCTTCAGCAGCGCTTCCCGCTCGGCCTGGCCCTCGGACTCGCCGGCCATGGCCTTGTCCACGAAGTCGACGATGTCCTCGATGGCCCGGCGGACCGCCGGGGCGTCGGTCGGGCCGAGGAGGTGGCCGGAGCGGTCGGACTCCACCACGTCGGCGTCGTGGGGGATGATGCCGGCCAGGGGCACGTCGTACTCGGCGCACACCGAGCGGAAGAACTCCTCGTCGTCGGGCAGGCGGGCCTTGTTGCCCACGCCGTAGACGAGGGGGATGCCGAGCTCACGGGCGAGGGCGATGGTGCGCCCGGCGGTGAGGATCGACTTGCGCGACGGCTCCATGACCATCAGGAGCACGTCGGCGTAGGCGAGCGTCCCGCCGGAGCGCGAGAGGTGCTCGAGCCCGGCCTCCATGTCGACCAGGGTGACGTCGGCCTCCTCCTCGATGGCTGCTCCCAGAAGGCTGCGCACGGCAGCGTGGCTGGAGCACGTTCAGCCGGCACCCGCCTGGGTGATGGCCATGGCGTTGAGCAGCGTCACCTCCGTGGGGGTGCGCACGCCGTACTGGCGCACCAGGTCGGCCGGGGTGATGGCGCCCGACCCCGTTCCGACGACCAGCGACCGGGGCAGGACCGGGACCGACTCGGCCGCCGCCGCGTCCAGCCCGAGGCTCAGCGCCAGGTTCGGGTTCGAGTCGGTGTCGACGGCCAGGACCTTCTGTCCCCTGCTGGCGTAGACCTGGCACAGCAGGGCCGAGGTGGTGGTCTTCCCGACGCCCCCCTTGCCCACGATGCCGAGCTTCATCGGCGCTCCCTTCGCGTCGTGCAGATGGGTGGAGTCTACCGGTGGAGCGCCTACTTCGGGGCTGCCGCCTCGTCCACCAGCCAGAGCACGCGGTCGGCGCGCACGCACGCGGCAGGCAGGTCGTCGCCGTCGGCGATGCGCTGGAGCGCCTCCCGCTTCTCCTCGCCGGACACGGTGAACACGGCCAGGCGGGCCCGGGCGATCCCCGACAGGGTCAGCGTCATCCGTCGGTGGGGATGGCGGCCGGTGGGGTCCTCGTTCATCACCACCAGCCGGCCCGGATCGGCCTTGAGCGCCGGCGAACCGGGGAACAGGGAGGCGGTGTGGCCGTCGGCACCGAGCCCGAGGTGAACGACGTCGAAGCGACCGAGCTCGCCCACCCGCAGCTGGTACGGGTCGGGCCCGTCGTCGCAGCGCATCGGGTGGACGGAGTGGGCGCCGCCGATCCGCTCGAGCAGGGCCTGGCGGCCCAGCCGCTCGTTGGAGTCCGGGTGGTCGGGCGGGACGCAGCGCTCGTCGCCCCAGTAGACGTCGACCAGCCACCAGTCGATGGCGTCGGCTCCGTCGGCGGCCAGGCGCTCGTAGCAGCGGCGGGCCGTCGAGCCGCCCGAGAGGGCAAGCGAGAACTCCTCGCCGGGGCGGGCGGCGAAGGCGTCGATGACGCAGCCGGCGAAGGCGGCGGGCACGTCGTCCACCACGAGGAGCTCGCCGTTCACGCTCCGAAGAGTAGGGCCGCATGGAGCGCCTGCCCATAGACGCGGTCGCGCCGGAGACGGATCAGCGCCTCGCCCAGCGACCACGCCAGCAGGTCGTCGGGCTGGGACAGCCGGTCCTCCCGTCCAGCCCGGCCGGCGACCGTCGCCCACGACCGCACGAACGCCCCGGTGGCGCCCGCCACCTCGGCGACCGACACGACCGCGGCCTGGTTCCCGTCGCCGGCGACCAGTCGCACGGCGGGCGACGCGGCGTCGGTGAAGGTGACGGCGGATGCCGGGAGGGCCAGGCGGGCGACGAGCCAGCCGGCCAGGAGGAGTCGGGCCCCGACCGGCCCGTCGACGGCGATCTCCCGGACCTGCGACGCGTAGGGGCGCAGCTGGGGCAGGTCGAACTGGGCGGCCAGCAGCTGGCGCCACGGGCGCAGTCGTTCCCAGCACAGGTCGATCACCACGTGGCGACGCGTCAGGCGGGCGAGATCGGCGACGCCAGTGCGCACGTCGTCGGCCGAGCCGAGGGAGCCGGTGTCGACGAGGACGGTGCCCGCGGCGCGGAGGAGGGGGTCGCCGGGTCGTGGGACCGAGCGCACGTACCAGACGGCGACGGGGAGGTCGGGCAGGGTCAGCGGTTCGACGAGGGAGTCGAGGTGGCCGGCGGGGGCGCCCCGCACGTCGAGGCGGACGTCCTCGCTCCAGACGGGATGGCCCTCGGCCACCGAGCCGTGGAGCACGACGGTGGCGTCGAGGCCGGCGGGCGCGGCGCCCGGGCGGGGCAGGAGCACGATGTTCCGGCCCGGGTGGCGGCGGCCCAGGTGGTGGACGGCGTCGCAGGCCCGCTCGACGTCGTCCTCGACGCCGGCCACGACGACCAGGTTGGTCACGCAGGCCCGGGTGGCGGTGCGCTGGCCGCCCCGGCGCAGCTCGCTCAGGGCGTCGATCACCTGGCCGAGGCGCACGTTCTCGCCCCGCCAGCTCCCGAGCTCGCTCGGCGCTACGGGCTCCGCCACCGCCGCCCGTCGCGCTCGAGGAGGCGGTCGGCCTCGCGGGGGCCCCACGACCCGGCCCGGTAGCGGGCGAGCGGGGTGGCGTCGTCGGTCCACACCTCCTGGACGGGCGCCACCACCTTCCACGCCTGCTCCACCTCGTCGGCCCGGATGAACAGGGTGGGGTCGCCGACCATGGCGTCCAGCAGCAGGCGCTCGTAGGCGTCGGGCGTCTCCTCCAGGAAGGCGGCGCCGTAGGCGAAGTCCATGGCCACGCTGCGCACCCGGAACGCCTGGCCCGGCACCTTGGCGCCGAAGCGGAGGGCGATCCCCTCGTCGGGTTGGATGCGCAGCACGAGGGCGTTGGGGCCGAGGCCGCGCGTCTCCTTGGAGCCGAAGGGCAGGTGGGGCACGTCGCGGAACTCCATCGACACCTCGGTCACCCGCTTGGGGAGCCGCTTGCCGGTGCGGAGGTAGAACGGGACCCCGGCCCAGCGCCAGTTGTCGACGTCGACCCGCATGGCCACGTAGGTCTCCGTGCGGCTGTCGGGGCCCACCCCCTTCTCCTGGCGGTAGCCCCCGACCTCCTCGCCCTCGACCCACCCGGCCTCGTACTGGCCGCGCACCACGTCGATGGTGACCTCGTCGTGGGTGGGGATGTCGACGGCCCGCAGCGCCTTCACCTTCTCGTCCCGGATGCCCTTGGCGTCGACCGTCGCCGGGGGCTCCATGACGGTCAGGGCCAGGACCTGGAGCACGTGGTTCTGCACGATGTCCCGCAGCGCTCCCGCCGTCTCGTAGAAGCCGCCCCGGTGGCCGACGCCGAGCGACTCGGCCACGGTGATCTGCACGTGGTCGACGTAGCGGCGGTTCCAGATGGGTTCGAAGATGGCGTTGGCGAAGCGCAGGGCCAGGACGTTCTGGACCGTCTCCTTCCCCAGGTAGTGGTCGATCCGGTAGACCTGCTCCTCCCGGAAGCTCTCGTGGATGGCGTCGTCCAGGGCCAGGGCGCTGGCCAGGTCACGGCCGTAGGGCTTCTCCACCACCAGGCGCACGAAGCAACCCTGCCGGCCGGGCTCGTTCAGCCCGTGCTCGCCCAGGGCGCCGGCCACGCCGGCGAACACGTCGGGCGGCGTGGCCAGGTAGTGGACGCGGTTGCCGTCGGTGCCGACGGCGGCGTCCACCTCGTCCAGCACCTCGCGCATGCGCTCGAAGGTCGGGCCGTCGGTGTAGCCGCCGGCCACGTAGCGGAACCCGCCCACCAGGGCCTCCCACGCCGCGCTGGGCTTGGGGACGGCCTCGAGCATCCGGGCCCGGAACTCCTCGTCGCTCAGCGGGGTCCGGCCCACGCCGACCACCGCGAAGTTGGGGGACAGGCGGCGGTCGGCGGCCAGGGCCTCCAGGGCCGGGGCCAGCTTGCGGTGGGTCAGGTCGCCCGAGGCGCCGTACACGACGAGGGCGCAGGGCGGCGCCCGGCGGTCGGACTCCAGGCCCTCGGCCAGGGGGTTGACGGCCTCGGGCGCCGCCTCAGGGCTCGGGGTCGATGGCGCCACCGGCGGCCTCCTCGTGGGACTTGACGTCCTCGGCCGCCTGCGCCTCGGTGAAGAACGAGTGGCCGCCGAACTGGTTGCGCAGCGCCGCCACCACCCGGGCGGCGAAGCGCTCCTCGTCGCGGGAGGCGAAGCGGGCGAAGAGGGAGGCGGTGATGGCGGGCGCCGAGACGCCGCGGTTCACCGCCTCCTCCACCGTCCACCGGCCCTCGCCCGAGTCGGCCACGACGCCCTTGATGGACGCGAAGTCCTCCGGTTCGGCCAGGGCCAGCTCGGTGAGCTCCAGCAGCCACGAGCGGACGACCGACCCGTGGTTCCACAGGGAGGCGATCCGGTGGAGGTCGAGCCCCAGCTCCTCGGCCGCGTCCAGCAGGGCGAAGCCCTCGGCGTAGGCCTGGAGGAGGCCGTACTCGATCCCGTTGTGGATCATCTTGGTGTAGTGGCCGGCACCCGACGGGCCCACGTGGGCGTACCCGTCGGTGGGCGCCAGGTCGGTGAACACCGGCTCCAGCCGGCGGACGGCGTCGCGGTCCCCGCCGACCATGAGGCAGTAGCCGTTGCGCAGGCCCCAGACGCCGCCCGACACGCCGGCATCCACGAAGGCGATGCCCTGCTCGGCCAGCCGGGCCGAGCGGGCCTGCGCCTCCTTGTAGTTGGAGTTGCCGCCATCGACGATCGTGTCGCCCGGCTCCAGCAGGGTGGACACGGCGTCGATCGACGAGCGGGTGGGGGCACCGGCGGGGACCATGAGCCACACCGCCCGGGGCGGCGACAGCTGCTCCACCAGCTCCTCCAGGGTGGAGGCGCCGACGGCGCCCTCGTCGGCGGCCTTGGCCACCAGGGCCAGGTCCCGGTCGTAGGTCACGACCTCGTGCCCGGCGTCCACCAGGCGCCGGGTCATGTTGGCGCCCATGCGCCCGAGGCCGACCATCCCGACCCGGACCTACCTCACCTCCTTGAGGTCGTCGACGGCGAAGCGGCGGGCCCGCCGGCCCCGTTGCTCCAGCGTCTGGAGGTCGCCGAGGGCCTGGGCGGCGATGAGGGTGTTGAAGTCGTAGGGGGCGGTGGGCACGGGCACCGAGGCGGTGGGGGTGCGGTCCACCAGCTGCACGGCGACCACCGTGTTCGGCCCGCCCTTGTGCAGCTGTCCCGTGGAGTGGAGGTACCGCGGGCCGTAGCCGGCGGTGACGGCCACCCCCAGGCCCTCGGTGAGCGCCGCGCGCAGGCGCACCAGCTCGTCGGCCCGCCCGTAGGGAAGGTAGGCCAGGACGGCCACGTAGTCGCCCGGGCGGACCTGCTCGGTCAGCCATGCGGTGACCGTCGCCGGGTCGTGCGACTCCACGTCGGGCAGGGGGAGCGAGCCCAGGATGCGCTGGGCGTTGGCCTTGGCGACGGCCACGTCCGGCTCGTCGAAGGGGTCGACGCCGACGACGTGGCCGGCCACCGCCACCGCCAGCTCCCACCGGAGGAACTCCGCCCCCAGGTCGAGGGGGTCGTCGAGCTCCAGCGCCACCAGGTAGCGGTCGTCGCCCTGCTCGACCTCGGTGGTGGGCACGGGGACGATGCCCATGCCCCGCTTGCCGGTGGACTCGGCGACCAGCTGCTCGACCCAGAGCCCGAAGTCGGCGTAGCGCTCGGGCACCACCACGGTCAGCTTGTCCCGGCCCGCCAGCGCCGCCCGGCCGATCCCGAGGCCCAGCTCGACGGCCGCCTCGCGGTCCACGGCGAGGGCGCGGTCCAGCAGCCCGGCCACGTCCACCCCGGCCAGGGCGGCGGGCACCAGGCCGAAGTACGACAGGACCGAGTAGCGGCCGCCGATGTCGGGGGGGTTGAGGAAGACGCGGTCGAACCCGCCGTCCTCGCCCATGGTGGCCAGGGGCGTGCCCGGGTCGGTGATCGCCGCGTAGCGGCGGGGGTCGGCGACCCGCTCCCGGCAGTGCGCCAGCAGCGACATGACCTCGAGGGTCGTGCCCGACTTCGAGGAGACCAGGAAGTAGGCGTCGTCGAGGTCGACCGACGCCACCGTCTCGGGGTGGGTGGTGTCGAGCACGACCAGCCGGTCGCTGCCCACGGCGGCCCGCAGCACCTCGGGGCCGAGCGACGAGCCGCCCATGCCCAGCAGGACGACATTGGACGCGTCCACCGCCGAGGCCCACGCCGACAGGTCGGCCGCCTCGGCCCGCATGCGCTCCGCCACGGTCAGCCAGCCCAGCCGGTACGGGGAGACGTTCCCCTCCGGCCACAACCCGGCGTCCCCGGCCAACAGCCGGGCCAGCAGCTCGCTCGACGTCCGCTCGTCGACGGTCATGCCGCGAGGCTCATGCCGCGTTGGCCTTGTCGGTCAAGACCTGGATGAGCGTGTCGTAGGACTTGGCGAAGGCGGCCACGCCCTCGTCCTCGAGCACGGTGGCGACCTCGTCCATGTCGACGCCGACGTCCGCCAGCCGGTCCAGCACCTTCTGCGCGCCGTCCGGGTCGGCGTCCACGGTGCGGGCCAGGGTGCCGTGGTCCACGAAGGCGTCGATGGTCGGCTCGGGGAGGGTGTTCACCGTGTCCGGGCCGATGAGGTTGTCCACGTAGAGCAGGTCCGGGTAGGCGGGGTTCTTGGTGGACGTCGACGCCCACAGCGGCCGCTGCGGGTGGGCCCCCCGGGTGGCCAGCGCCTCCCACCGGGGCCCGGAGAAGCGGGCCAGGAAACGCTGGTAGGCGACCTGGGCCTGGGCCACCGCCCCCTTCCCCCGCAGCTCCAGCGCCTCGGGCGTGCCGATCTCCTCCAGCCGGCGGTCCACCAGGGTGTCGACGCGGCTCACGAAGAACGACGCCACGCCGGCCACCGTCGACAGGTCGCCGTCGAACGCCTCCAGGCCGGAGAGATAGGCCTCCATCACCGCCTCGTACCGGTCCAGCCCGAAGATCAGGGTGACGTTGATGTTGGCGCCCTCGGACACCATGCGCCGGATCGCATCCACCCCGGGCTCGGTGGCGGGGATCTTCACCAGCAGGTTGGGACGGGCGATGCGCCCGTGCAGCCAGCGGGCCGCCTTGACCGTGGCCTCGGCGTCCGAGGCGATGGCGGGCGCCACCTCGAGCGACACGAACCCGTCGCCCCCGCCGCTCTCCTCGTAGAGCGGCGCCAGCACCGAGAGGGCGCCGGTGACGTCCTCGATCACCAGCTCCCAGTAGGCGTCGTCCACCGGGTGGGCGGCCACCAGGTCGGAGAACTTGGCGTCGTAGGCGTCACCCGACTCGAACGCCTTGGCGAAGATGGTGGGGTTGGAGGTGACGCCCCGGACGCCCATGCCCACCAGGTCGGCCAGGCGGCCGCTGGTGAGCATGGTGCGGGTGAGGTTGTCCACCCAGGCGCTCTGGCCGAACTCGTCGTGCAGGGCCCGGAGCCGGCTCGGGGAGGGCCCGGGCCGGCCCTCGGGCGTCAATCCCTGTCCTCCAGGGCGGCGAGGAGCTGCTTGGCCCGCTCGGCCACGTTCTCGGGCGTGAACCCCAGGTTGGCCAGGGCGACCTTGCCCGGCGCCGAGGCGCCGAAGCGGTCGATCGAAACCGAGTCGTCGGCCCACCGGTCCCACCCGAACGAGGTGGCCGCCTCGACGGCCAGGGTCGGGACGTCGGAGGGCAGCACGGACTCCTGATACCCCTCGTCCTGGAGCTCGAAAAGGTCCCACGACGGCATGGAGACCACCCGGGCGACGATCCCCTCCGAGCGGAGGCGCTCGGCCGCCCCGAGGCACACGTGGACCTCGCTGCCCGTCCCGATGAGGACCAGGTCGGGGTCGTCGCCACCGTGGTCGAGCACGTACGCGCCCCTGGCGACGTCGTCGGCCCGGTCGGCCGTCCCCTCCAGGATGGGCAGGTCCTGGCGGGAGAGGAGCAGGCCGGTGGGCCCGTCGTCGTTCACGGCGACCCGCCACGCGTGGGCGGTCTCGTTGGCGTCGGCCGGGCGGATCAGGCGGAGGCGGGGCATGGCGCGCATGGCGGCGATGTGCTCGACGGGCTGGTGGGTGGGACCGTCCTCGCCCAGGCCCACCGAGTCGTGGGTCCACGAGAAGACGACCTTCGCCTCGCTGATCGACGCCAGGCGGACGGCAGGGCGCATGTAGTCGCTGAAGATGAAGAAGGTGCCGCCCACCGGGAGCACGCCGCCGTGCAGGGCGGCGCCGTTCATGATCGAGCCCATGGCGTGCTCGCGGATGCCGAAGTACACGAGGCGGCCGCCCGGGTCCTCGGCCGTCTGGATGCCGTGGTCCTTGAGGAAGGTGCCGGTGTTGTCGGTGAGGTCGGCGCCGCCGGCTATGAGGCCGGGGACGGAGTCGGCGATGGCGTTCAGGCACTGGCCGCTGGCCTTGCGCGTGGCCAGCGACTCGCCGGCCTCGAACGTGGGCAGCTTGGCCTCCCAGCCCTCGAGGCCCCGCCCGTCCAGGCACGCCTCCAGCCGGTCGCGGTCGCCGCCCCAGGCGTCCAGCCTGGACTGCCACTCGGCGCGCAGCGCCTGGCCCCGCGGGATGCACTGGCGGTACATCTCGTAGACCTCGTCGGGGACGTGGAACTGCTCGTCCGGCGGGAGGCCGAGGATCTCCTTGGTGACCCGGATCTCGTCCTCGCCGAACGGGTTGCCGTGCGCTGCGGCGGTGTCGGTGTACTTGGGAGAGGGCCAGCCGATGTGGCTGCGCAGGCAGATGATCGAGGGCTTGTCCTCGACGGCCATGGCCCGGCGCAGCGCCTCCTCCAGCGCCTCGGTGTCGTTGGCGATCTCGCCGACGTCGTCCACGTGCCACCCGTAGGCCTCGAAGCGCTTCGGTACGTTGTCGCTGTACGACAGCTCGGTCGGGCCGTCGATGGAGATGTGGTTGTCGTCGTACACGTAGACGAGGCGGCCGAGGCCGAGGTGCCCGGCGAGCGACGCCGCCTCGTGGCTGACGCCCTCCTGCAGGTCGCCGTCGCTGCAGAAGACGAAGGTGTGGTGGTCGCAGACGTCGGCGCCGAACTGGGCCCGCAGGTAGCGCTCGGCGATGCCCATGCCGACGCCGTTGGCGAAGCCCTGGCCGAGGGGGCCGGTGGTGACCTCGACCCCCTTGGTGTGGTGGACCTCGGGATGGCCCGGCGTCTTCGAGTCCCACTGCCGGAACTGCTTCAGGTCGTCCATGGAGAGGTCGGGGTACCCGGTGAGGTGGAGCATCGAGTACAGCAGGACCGAGGCGTGGCCCACCGACAGCACGAAGCGGTCGCGGTCGGGCCAGTCGGGCTCGGACGGGTCGTGGCGCATGACCCGGGTCCAGAGCACGTGGGCCAGCGGGGCGAGCGCCATGGCGGTCCCCGGGTGGCCCGAGTTGGCTTTCTGCGGCATGTCCATGGCGAGGCCACGGATGACGTTGATGCCGAGCTGCTCCAGATCCTTGTCCAAGGCCTTGTCCATGCCCCAACCCTAGTGAGCGGCTCGCCCCGCAGGTAAATGGAGCAGGGGCGCCTAGGCGTCGCGGAACAGGGCGATCGAGGCGGTGAACCCGTGGACGAAGTTGCGCCCGCCGACCGGGCCGAACTCGCCGGCCGCGAAGAAGCCGGCGGCGGGCACGCCCACCCGCTCGTCCAGCACCTTGGCGTCGTGGTCGGGGGTGCCGAACAGGTGCATCCCCCGGCCGTTGCAGGTGAACACCAGGGCGGCGTCGGCCTCCCGCCCGGCCAGGAGCTGGCGCAGGTCCTCGTCGGCGGTGGCGGCGTCCCGGACGTGGAACTGGACGGTGGCGCCCACCGGCACCAGGTCGTCGACGGCGATGGCGCCGTTGGCCTGGTCGGCGCCGAGGACGTTGCGGACGAGGAAGTCGCCCCGCTCGAAGTCGAGCTTGCGCTCGTCGATGACCTGGCCGAGGTGGAGGCCGCGGTCGATGAGGTCGATCTCCTCCTCGGTCATCCCGTCGCTGGTCATCTGGACCAGGCGCTCGAGCGCCGGGCTCCCAGCCAGCTCCAGCACGTAGTTCCGCTCCGCCCGGGTGACGATGTAGGGCCGGCCGATGGGCCGGCAGCCCTGGGAGACCACCGAGTCGACCTCCACGCCCGGACCGAGGACGGCGCCGACGGCCCCCGAGGTGTGGACGGACCGGTCGAGCACGAGGCGGTTGCCCCCCGGGCCGGCGGCCGCCGAGGCGTTTCCCCCGAGCACGCGCAGGCCCGGGTGGCGGGACGCCAGGTCCTCGTAGAGGGCCTGGACGGGGAACGAGAAGGGGTCGGCCAGGAGGAGCAGGGCGGACGGCTCGAAGGGCAGGGACTCGGGCCACCCGGCGACCGTGAGCTCGTTGCCCTCCCGGCCGGCGGTCAGGCGCACGGGCTCCACCGGCCCGAAGCGGCCCGCCCACAGGCTCACCCCGGCCGAGCGCTCCACCTCCCGGGCCGTCCCGACCACCGACACGGCGGCGCACCCGATCACCGTCCCCGGTCGCAGCACGTCGGCAATGGCGGCGGCGGCGTCCTCCAGGGCGCCGGCGTGAGGCGGGGTGACGAACACCACGGCCAGGTCGGGCGCCGGCCCCAGCTGCTCGAGCACCTGGCCCACGACCTCGCCGACCGCGGTGGCGGGCACCGGGTGCTGCGAGAGGGCGGCGGCGAAGGGCACGGCTAGTGCCCTGGTCCGTGGCCGGACGTGCCGCCGCAGGCGGCCTCTGCGGCTGCGGACACCAGGAAAGGGCAGGGCGGAGGCGGAGCGAGCTCCGCTCGCCCGCCGGAGCTCCATCCGACTCGGCCGAATGGAGTGAGCGAAGCGAACGAATGAGGTCGAAGCATCAGGCGGGAGGGAGGAGGGTGAGGGGGACGACCGTCCACGGCCCCTGGCCGACCCGGCAGTGGGCCTCGATCGTGCCCAGCTCGGGGTAGGTCAGCTCCCCCCGGACCAACCGGTAGGTGAACTTGCCCGGCTCGACGGTGAACGGCGAGACGTTGCGCGCCACCTCCTCGCCGGACTCGTCGCGGAACTCGACCTCGAGGATGCCGTTGCCGGGCTCGTCCGCCCGGCACCGCACCAGGACGATCAGGTGGGGGGCCACGGTGACGGGCGGCGGGCTCGGCGCCTGGAGCGAGAACATCACGCCGGTCAGGTCGATCCTGGTGGGCCCGCCCGGCGACGCCTGGCGCAGGTTGAGGTTCTCGCAGAAGAGGGCTGAGACGATGTCCACGGCGCCAACCTACTGGCCGCCGTGGGGCGTCAGGCCGCCTCGCGCGCCGGCGCCGTCCTGATGCGGGGCGTGTGGTGACGGATCGTCGCCCACCCGCGCCGTTCGAGGGCGCCCACGACCCACCACCCGGGGTCCACCTCGCCGCGGGCGAGGGACAGGCGGGCCGACGTCGGGGCGGCGTGGTGGTTGTTGTGGAGGCCCTCGCCGGCGGTGAGCCACGCCAGCCACTGGTTGTTGCGGGCCGTGTTGTCGTGGGGTTGGCGGCCGAACCGGTGGCCCACGGCGTTCACGGCCGCGTTCACGAGCAGGTAGCTGGCCGTGTGGAACGCGGCGGCGACCGCCGCCACGGCGGGGCCGAGCACGACCACGAGCAGGGCGACCCCGAGGCCGAGGCCCACCACGGCATGGTCGAACAGCCAGCGGTCCCAGCGGTCGGGGGGCAGGTCGCGGGCGTAGCGGGCCACCTCGGGGTCCCGGGCCGCCCGCCGGTAGAGGGCGACGTTGGCGAACTGCACCATGGCGAAGCCCTCCAGGAGGGGCGAGTGGGGATCGCCCTCCACGTCGGTGAAGGCGTGGTGGCGGCGGTGCACGGCCACCCACTGCCGCGGCCGGATGCCGGTGAGCACCCAGGTGAGGGCCCGGAACGCCCAGCGCGCCCCGGGGGCGAGGGTCAGCGAGCGGTGGGACAGCGCCCGGTGCAGGTGGACGGTGGTGACCAGGGTCCCGAGCTGGCACAGGGCGAAACCGGTAGCCAGCCCGACGAGAAGGGTTCGCACGGCTCCGACGCTACCCTACCGACCGGTAGGTAGGCAGATCCGGGGGCGGAGGCGCCCACCGCCATGGCCGGCAAATCGTCGGGATCCTCGGGTGCCGGGCGCCGGTAGGGCAAGATTCGGCGTGAACGTGGCCATCCCCGAGGGTTCAACGACGCGACACGCCATCCTGGCCGAGGGTCGGAGGCTCTTCGCGTTGCACGGCTACGACGGGACCTCCCTCAACGACATCGCGGCGGCCGTCGGCATCCGCCGCCCGAGCCTCCTGCACCACTTCCAGTCGAAGGAGTCGCTCTACCGCGAGGTCTTCGAGGTCGCCCTCACGGACTGGTTCACCCGGGTGAACGAGGCGATCGTCGCCCCGACCGACGGATGGGCGCAGGTCGACCACGTCCTCACCGCCGGCTTCCGGTTCTTCGCCGAGAACCCCGACTTCGTCCGCATGGTGCGCCGGGAGGCGCTCGACGGGGGCGAGCACCTCGGGCTCGACCTCGGCGCCGCCCTCAAGCCCCTGTTCCTGCGGGCGTGCGGGTTCTTCGAGAAGCAGATGGACGCCGGCCACTTCCGCCGCCACGACCCCGAGCAGCTGCTGCTCACCGGCTACGGCGCCCTGCTCAGCTACTTCGGCGACCTGCCGTTCCTCGAGTCGCTGCTCGACCGCGACCCGCTGGAGGCGGAGGCGATGCAGGAGCGGCTCGAGCACGTGCGCACCTTCTTCCGGGCCGCCCTCCAGCCGTAGGGCCCTCCCCGCGGCTAGGGCCCTGACCGGAAACGTTTGCCGCGTTCGCTACCGCAGGGTCCGCGGCCGCCCTCGCCGCCGGAGGCGGCCTCTGGGGCTGCGGACACCGGGAAACGACAGGGCGGAGGCGGCGCGAGCTCCGCTCGCCCGCCGGAGCACGATCCAACTCGACCGAATGGAGTGAGCGAAGCGAACGAATGAGGTCGAAGATCTAGGCGGGCGGACGTGCCTGGGGGCCGGAGCCGCGGGTGTCGACGAGGGCGAGCACCTCGGCCTCCTCGGGGGTGGCCAGGGGGCCGTACTTGAGGGCGACGGTGCCCCTGGCGCCGCACGCCGGGCAGCGGAGGGCGACGACGGCGACCATGTCGGCGGGGTCGGAGGCGCCCTCGGTGCGGCGGACGCCGTCGAGGGCCACGTCCTCGGCCGGGCTGTCGGTGTGGCAGGCGAAGCAGCGGATGGTGCAACCCTCCACCGCCGCCATCTGCGCCGTGTACCCGTCGGACTCGAACCCCCGGATGACCTCGACGAGCGTGGTCCCGTCGGAGGCGTACTGCGAGGTGCCGGACATGGCCGGTCCCTACCCCGGGCCCACGGCCCCGACACGAGATGGGAGAGTGAGGGGTTCCCGATCGAGGAGGTAACCGAGATGGCCGACGACGTGACCGGTGGCGTGGTGAAGGTGATCGAGCTGGTGGGCAGCTCGGCGGAGTCGTTCGACGACGCCGTCCGCACCGCGGTGCGCGCCGCCGCCCGCACGATCCGCAACATCAGGGGAGTCGAGGTGATCTCCCACAGCGCCACGGTGGAGGGCGACGCCGTCACCAACTACAAGGCGAACTGCAAGATCGCCTTCCTGGTCGACCCCGAGTAGGTCGCAGCCCCGCCCGTGCGCCGCCGCCTCCTGCCCCTGTCGCTCGCGCTCGTCTGCGCCGGCTCGGCGGCGGCAGCGGTGGTCCTGCCGGTGCCGTCGGCCGACCGGCCCGAGGTGGCCGTGGCCGTCCCCGTGCTGTCGGCCCGGCGGGCCCCCGCCTTCCTGCACCGCGCCATCGCCGACTCGCGCCTGCGGGCCGGCCTGGACGCCGCGCTGGCCGACCCGAGGCTGGCCGGGGCGCGGGACCGCTCGTGCCTGGCCGTGCACCACGGGGAGCGGCCGGTGGTGTCCCGGCGGACCGACGTGAGCCTCATCCCGGCGTCGGGCCTCAAGCTGCTGACGGCCTTCGCCGCCCTCGACCGGCTGGGCCCCGACGAGCAGCTGGTCACCGAGGTGAGGGCGGGCGCCGCCGTCGGGCCCGACGGCGTCGTGAACGGCCCGCTGTGGGTCGTGGGCGGCGGCGACCCGCTCCTCGCCACCGCCGACTACGCGGCCACGTTCGAGAACCAGCCGCAGGTCCGGACGCCCCTGGAGGCGCTGGCCGACGCCGTCGTGGCGGCCGGCGTCAAGGTCGTCAACGGGCCCGTTGTCGGGGACGAGACCCGCTACGACACCCAGCGCTACATCCCGACCTGGAAGCCCGGCTACATCACCGACAACGAATCGGGCCCCGCCAGTGCCCTGGTGGTCAACGACGGGTTCGAGCGCTTCGCCCGGCCCCGGGTGGCCGCCGCCGAACCGGACCTCCACGCTGCCGCCACCCTGGCCGCCCTCCTCCAGGCCCGGGGAGTCACCGTGGCCGGCGGGGCGGCCGAGGGCCAGGCACCGCAAGGCGCGGTCATCGTCGCCCGCCAGGCGTCGCCGCCGATGCGCGAGGTCGTCGGACAGATGCTCCGGGAGAGCGACAACCTCACGGCCGAGCTGCTGGTGAAGGAGCTGGGCCGGCGCTTCGCCGGGGAGGGCACGACGGTGGCGGGCCTCGGCGTGGTCCGCCAGGCGCTGGAGGCGGCCGGGCTGCCCGTGTCCCAGCTCGCCGCCGTGGACGGCTCGGGGCTCGACCGCTCGGACCGGGCCAGCTGCACACTGCTCATGGCCGCCATCGAGCGGGGTGGCCCGGCGGGCGCCATCGCCGCCGGGCTGCCGGTGGCCGCCAGGGACGGGACGCTGGCCAAGCGGTTCGTCGGCAACCCGGCGGCCGGCCGGCTCCGCGCCAAGACGGGGTCGCTGGACGGCGTGGTCGGCCTCACCGGCTACGTCGACGCGCCGGACGGCGGACCCCCGCTGTCGTTCTCGCTGATGGCGAACGAGCTCCCTCGCGACGCCTTCGGGCGCGCCCTCCAGGAGCAGGTCGGGGCCGTCCTCGCCGGCTACCCCGACGCGCCCGCCGCCGACGCGCTCGCCCCGTGACCGGAGCGGGGCCGGTCGCCGTCCCTCTTCCGATGTTCCCGCTCGGCAGCGTGCTGTTCCCGCACGCCGTCCTGCCCCTCCACGTCTTCGAGCCGCGGTACCGGGCCCTGGTGAAGGACTGCATGCGCCAGGGGCTGGAGTTCGGCGTCGTCCTGATCGAGCGCGGCCACGAGGTCGGAGGGGGCGACACCCGCTTCGGGGTGGGGACGGTCGCTCACATCAAGGAGGCGGCCGAGCTCCCGGACGGGCGGTGGGCGCTGCTCGGGGTGGGCACCCGCCGCATCACGGTGCGGTCGTGGCTGCCCGACGACCCGTACCCGGTGGCGTTGGTCGAGGACCGCCCGGAGGGGGCGCTCGGTGCCCTCGCCCCGGACCACCTGCCCGTGGCCGAGGGTGCCGTGCGGCGGGCCCTGGCGCTGGCGGGGGAGCTGGACGAGGCGGCCGCCCCGGCGGACGTCCGGCTCAGCCCCGACCCCGCCGTCGCCGCCTGGCAGCTGGCGGCGGTGGCGCCTCTCGGCCCCGTCGACCACCAGCGCCTGCTGGAGATCGACGACGCCGCCGCCCGCCTCAACGTGCTCACCGCGCTGGCCAGCGACGCAGCGGCGTTGCTTGCGTACCGGTTGTCCGGGGGATAGGAACTCCGCCGATGACCGCGACGAGCGAGACGAAGCGCCCCGGGGCCAAGGGCCTGCCCACCCTGGCCTCGGAGCTGTGGCAGCTGGTCGTCACCTACGTCAAGCAGGAGACCATCGTCCCCATCAAGGGCCTGGGCCGGTTCCTCGCCACCGGCGTGGCCGGCTCCGCCGTCTTGAGCATCGGCCTGGTGATGCTGGTCCTCGCCCTGCTGCGGGCGCTCCAGACGGAGACGGGCGACACCTTCGAGGACACCTGGTCGTTCGCCCCCTACCTCATCACCCTGCTGGCGTGCGTCGTGGTGGCGGTCATGGCCGTCCGGGCCATCACCGCCCACAAGCGCCGGGCCGCACGCAAGGGCACGGTGCACTGATGGCCGTCAACACCGACGGGCCGGTCACCCGGGCCACCATCGAGGCCAAGCTGCGGGAGATCCGCGGCGAGGTCGGCACCACCACCGAGTCCGCCCGCCCCTTCGTCATGGTGGCGGGGATCGCCGCCGCCGTCGTGGTCGTCGGCATGGCCTACCTGCTGGGCAAGCGCAAGGGGAAGAAGAAGACCACCGTCGTCGAGGTCCGGCGGGTCTGAGTGGCCAAGCCGACGCGCCGGCTCCTGATGACCAAGGCGGTGACGAACGGCTTCCTCGGCGGCAGCCGGTTCTGGACCGTGGTCGGTACCCTTGGCATGGCCATGAAGGTGCTCAGGAAGCTCACCCGCGACGAGCCCGAGGTGGTGTACTGCGAGCGGCTGTCGCCGGGCGAGACCCTCCTCATCAGCTCCGACCGGCAGACGAGGGTGGTGCAGCGCCGCCGGTGAAGGTGCTGCTCCGCAACCCCCGGCGCGAGGTCGACGTGCCGGGGCCGCTCGCCGTCTCCACGCTGCTCCAGCGACTCGAGATCAACCGGGAGGCGGTGCTGGTGATCCGCTCGGACACCCTGGTCACCGGCGATGCCGTCCTGGCCGACGACGACGTGGTCGAGATCCGCCCCGTCATCTCCGGGGGCGCCCGGTGAGGTGCCGCCGCTGCAGGGAGCCGGCCGTCATCGAGGTCCGCCGCCACAACGCCGGGTTCTGCCGCGACTGCTTCGTGCACCACTGCCGCGAGCAGGTGCGCCGGGCGATCGACGAGCACCGCATGATCGCCCCCGGCGAGCGGGTCCTGGTGGCCGTGTCGGGGGGCAAGGACTCGCTCGCCCTCTGGGACGTCCTGCTCGACCTCGGCTACGAGGCCGACGGCCTCTACCTCGGCCTCGGCATCGGCGACTACAGCTCGTCATCCGGTGACCACGCCCGGGCCTTCGCCGGGCGGCGGGGCGCCAGGCTGGTGGAGATCGACCTGCCCGCCGACCTCGGGTTCGACATCCCGAACGGCTCACGGGCGGCCCGCCGCGTGCCGTGCTCGGCGTGCGGGCTCTCCAAGCGCCACCTGTTCAACTCGGCGGCGGTGGACGGCGGCTACGACGTGGTGGCCACCGGCCACAACCTCGACGACGAGGCGGCCGTCCTGTTCGGCAACGTGCTGCGGTGGAACACCGAGTACCTGGGGCGCCAGCTCCCGGTGCTCCCGGCCGGCAACGGGTTCGTCCGCAAGGTGAAGCCGCTGGTCCGGCTGGGCGAGCGGGAGACGGCGGCGTACTGCGTCCTCCGGGGCATCGACTACATCGTCGAGGAGTGCCCCATGGCGGAGGGAAACCGCCACCTGGGGTACAAGGAGGCGCTGAACGTCCTGGAGGAGCGCTCGCCCGGGACCAAGGCGGCGTTCTACGTGGAGTTCCTCGACAAGGCGTCCCACCTCTTCACGCCCGGGGCCGAGGCCGAGAAGGCCGACCTGCGGCGCTGCTCGTCGTGCGGCTCGGCGACCACCGGCGAGGTGTGCGCGTTCTGCAAGCTCCGGTCCCGGGCCACGGCCACGCCCGTGCCGTCGCCCACCGTCCGGCCCTCGTGACCGGGCCCTTCGCCGCCGGCGAGCGGGTCCTGCTCCTCGACCGCAAGGACCGCCGCTACCTGGTGACGCTGGCCGAGGGCGGCCAGTTCCACACCCACGCCGGCTGGGTCGCCCACGAGGATCTGATCGGCAGGGAGGAGGGCACCGTGGTGCGCTCCACCAGCGGAGCGTGGTACCAGGCGGTGCGCCCGACCCTGTCGGACTTCGTGCTGAAGATGCCCCGGGGCGCCCAGGTGATCTACCCGAAGGACCTGGGCCGGATCCTGATGCTGGCCGACGTCTTCCCGGGTGCCCGGGTGCTCGAGTCGGGCGTCGGCTCCGGCGCCCTGTCCATGACCCTGCTGCGGGCGGGCGCCGTCGTCACCGGCTACGAGGTGCGCGCCGACTTCGCCGGTCGCGCCCGGGCAAACGTGGGGTCGTTCCTCGGTGCCGCGGCGCTCGACCGGTTCGACGTGCACGAGCGGGACGTCTACGAGGGCATCGCCGAGAGCGGCTTCGACCGGGTGGTCCTCGACCTGCCCGAGCCGTGGCGGGTGGTGAAGCACGCCGAGTCGGCCCTCCGGCCCGGCGGCATCCTGGTGGCGTACACGCCCAGCGCCATCCAGGTCTCGCAGCTCCGCGACGCGCTGGCCGCCAGCCAGTTCGCCTTCGCCGAGACCTCGGAGGTCCTCCTCCGCACGTGGCACGTCGAGGGCCAGTCCGTGCGCCCGGACCATCGCATGGTGGGCCACACGGGGTTCCTCACGTCGGCCCGCCTGGTCGGCGTCGCCGACGCCTGAACGTGCCAGCGACCAGGAACGTCTGCCGCGTTTCGCAGCGGAAGGGTCCGTGGCCGCACTCGCCGCCGGAGGCGGCCTCGACGGCTGCGGACACCGGAAAGGACAGGGCGGAGGCGGGCGAGCTCCGCTCGCCCGCCGGAGCACGATCCAACTCGACCGAATGGAGTGAGCGAAGCGAACGAATGAGGTCGAAGCACTAGCCTCGCCGCCACCGTGAACCTGTTCGACCTGATCATCGTGGTCGCGATGGTGGCGGCGGCGGCGGGCGGGTTCCGGCTCGGGTTCCTCGCCCGCGTCGTGTCGTGGGTCGGGCTGGCGGCGGGGCTCATCCTCGCCGCCCGGTTCCTGCCCACGGCGGTGCGGACGTTCGAGGGGCCCGACCCCACCAGCAGGCTGCTGGTGGCCGGCGTGGTCCTGCTCGGAGGGGCGTTCGTCGGCCAGGGCCTCGGCCTCCTGGCCGGCTCGTCGCTCCGCCGGTTCGTGCCCCTCGGCCCCATCCGGGTGCTGGACAGCGCCGTCGGGGCCGCCGTCGGCGTGCTGGGCGTCCTGGTGTCGGTGTGGATCCTGCTCCCGGCCATCGCCGACGTTCCCGGGTCCGTCTCCCGCCAGGCCCGCAACTCGGCGGTCGCCCGCTTCATCGACGGCACCCTGCCCCGCCCACCCGACACCCTCCAGGCGCTCCGGCGGGTGGTGGGCGACACCAACTTCCCCAAGGTCTTCGAGTCACTCCGGCCGGCCCCCGACACGGGCCCGCCTCCCGAGTCGACCGGCATCCCGGCACCGGTTCTCCAGCGGGTGGCGCGGTCGACCGTGAAGGTGTCGGGCGTCGCCTGCTCCCGGACCCAGGAGGGGAGCGGCTTCTCGGTGGCGCCCGACGTGGTCGTCACCAACGCCCACGTGGTGGCGGGGCAGCAGCCGGGGCGCACCGAGGTCCGCCGCCCCGACGGCCGCCGCTTCGACGCCACCGTGGTCGCCTTCGACCCCGGCCGCGACCTGGCCGTGCTCCGCGTGCCGGGGCTGGACCAGGCCGCCCTCGGGGTGGGGGAGGGCGCCGTCGGCGACACCGGTGCCGTGTTCGGCCATCCCAACGGCCAGGACCAGCTACGCATCGCCCCCGCTGCGGTCCGCCAGCGGGTGCAGGCGGTCGGGCGCGACCTCTACGACACCCGGTCCACGCGGCGCGACGTGTTCATCCTGGCGGCGGCCCTCCAGCCGGGGGACTCCGGCGCGGCGCTGGTCAACAGCACGGGCGACGTCATCGGCGTCGCCTTCGCCATCGCCCCCGACAAGAGCGGTACCGCCTACGCGGTGACGTCCGACGAGCTCCGCAGCGTCCTCGGGGCCGTGCGGGGCGGCACGGTGTCCGCCGGGCCCTGCCTCACCTCGGGGTGAGGCGGGTCACTCGGTCTCGATGAAGATGCACTCCCCGGGGCACTCCTCGGCCGACTCCACGACGTCGTCCTCCATCCCCGCCGGCACCGCCGCCATGTTCTCCGCCCCGCCCGGGTTGAAGACCTTGCTCCCCTCCTTGACGTAGGCAAGGCCGTCGTCGAGGAGGGTGAACACCGCCGGCGCGATCTCCTCGCACAGGCCGTCGCCCGTGCACAGGTCCTGGTCGATCCACACCTTCATTCCCATGATCCAGCCCTCCCTGGGCCAACGCCGTGCGGCTCGTAGCAGAGCATACCGAGTTTCCCCGGGATCGGCGGTGAAAAAGCGGTGCATCCCTCGGTGGAATTTCCGGGGACGTGTATGGTCGCCAGGAGAGGAGGTGGTTCCCACGGACTCGGAAGAGCAGGGCACGTTCCGCAGCGGCGGGGACGATCCGGCCGAGCTGGCCGAGCAGGTCCGGATCCTGGAGGAGGAGGTCGTCACCCTCCGTCGCCGTCTCCAGGACGCCCCCAAGCGCGTCCGGACGTTGGAGGAGAAGCTCCTGGAGACGAAGGGCCAGCTGGCCCAGGCCGTCTCCCAGAACGAGAAGCTCACCTACACCCTGCGCGAGGCGCGTGAGCACATCGCCGCCCTGCGCGAGGAGGTCGACAAGCTGACCCAGCCGCCGTCGGCCTACGGCACCTACCTGGGCACCAACGACGACGGCACGGTGGACGTCTTCTCGGGCGGCCGGAAGATGCGCGTCGCCCTCCACCCCGAGATCGAGGGCACCGATCTGCGCAAGGGCCAGGAGGTCGTGCTCAACGAGTCGCTGAACGTGGTCCTCGCCCGCAGCCAGGAGATCGCCGGCGAGGTCGTCACCCTGAAGGAGCTGATGGACGACGGCCGCCGTGCCCTCGTCATCGGCCGGGCCGACGAGGAGCGCGTCGTCGAGCTGTCGGAGGCGCTGGCCGGCACCACGCTGCGGGCGGGGGACACCGTCCTCATGGACACCCGCACGGCCATGCTGCTGGAGCGCCTGCCGCGGCCCGAGGTGGAGGAGCTCATCCTCGAGGAGGTGCCCGACATCTCCTACGAGGACGTGGGCGGCCTGGACGAGCAGATCGAGGCCATCACCGACGCCGTCGAGCTGCCGTTCGTCCATCGCGATCTGTTCGTGGAGCACAAGCTCCCGGCGCCCAAGGGGATCCTGCTGTACGGGCCGCCCGGGTGCGGCAAGACCCTCATCGCCAAGGCGGTGGCCAACTCGCTGGCCAAGAAGGTCAGCGAGGTCACCGGCGACAAGAACGCCAAGAGCTACTTCCTCAACATCAAGGGCCCCGAGCTGCTCAACAAGTACGTGGGCGAGACCGAGCGCCAGATCCGCCTGGTGTTCCAGCGGGCCCGGGAGAAGTCCGAGGAGGGCATGCCCGTCATCGTCTTCTTCGACGAGATGGACTCCCTCTTCCGCACCCGCGGCACCGGGATCTCGTCCGACATGGAGTCGACGATCGTCCCCCAGCTGCTGGCCGAGATCGACGGCGTCGAGACGCTCAAGAACGTCATCGTCATCGGGGCGTCCAACCGCGAGGACCTGATCGACCCCGCCATCCTGCGCCCCGGCCGCCTGGACGTGAAGATCAAGATCGAGCGCCCGGACGAGAAGGCGGCCTCGCAGATCTTCTCCCGCTACCTGACGTCCGACCTCCCGCTCGACGCCAAGGAGGTCGACTCCCTGGGCGGGGGCGATCCCGAGAAGGCCGTGCGCGTCATGATCGAGCGCACCGTGGACGAGATGTACCGGCAGGTCGACGAGAACCGGTTCATCGAGGTCACCTACCAGAACGGCGACAAGGAGGTCATGTTCTTCAAGGACTTCTCGTCCGGGGCCATGATCGAGAACATCGTCCGGCGGGCCAAGAAGCTCGCCATCAAGCGCCAGATCGCCGGCGAGGGGCGGGGCATCCGCCAGGCCGACCTGTCGGCGTCGATCCGCCAGGAGTTCAAGGAGCACGAGGACCTCCCCAACTCCACCAACCCCGACGACTGGGCGAAGATCTCCGGCAAGAAGGGCGAGCGCATCGTCTTCCTCCGGGTGCTCATGTCCGAGGGCAAGGGGGAGGAACCGACCGGCGGCCGCGCCATCGAACGGGTGGGGACCGGCCAGTACCTCTGATCGCCGTCGCAACCGGAGGTTGCTCGGCGAGCTCGATGGTCGAGGACTGCCTCGCGCTTTCTGCGCCGCTCGTGGGGGCGGTTGTCGGCGCGGGTTGCCGGCCGGGGGGTTGTAGGGTCGATTCGTGGCCATCGCCAAGGTGTGTGGCATCGAGACGGAGTACGGGATCGTGCACCGGGGGCTGGGCGAGTCGAACCCCATCGCGGCCTCGTCGGTGCTGATCAACGCCTACGTCAGCGAGCTGTCACGCAAGGTCGGGTGGGACTTCGAGGACGAGTCGCCCGGAAACGACGCCCGCGGCTTCGCCCGTGACGGCACGACCGCCCCCGAGGTGGAGACGCACCTGGTCAACGCCGTCCTCACCAACGGCGCCCGGTACTACGTCGACCATGCCCACCCCGAGTTCTCGACGCCCGAGTGCGCCACCGCCCTGGAGGCGGTCCGCTACGACAAGGCGGGGGAGCGGATCCTGATCCGGTCGATGGACGCGGCCGCCCGCCTCCTGCCGCCCGGCCAGTCGATCTCCGTCTACAAGAACAACTCCGACCGCAAGGGCAACTCCTACGGGACGCACGAGAACTACCTGGTGGACCGCCAGGCGCCGTTCGGCCGGATCGTGCAGCACGTCATGCCCCACTTCGTCACCCGCCAGCTGTACTGCGGGGCGGGCAAGGTGGGCAGCGAGGCGGCGTCCACGGGCGGCGTCGACGTGCCCTTCCAGCTCACCCAGCGGGCGGACTTCTTCGAGGAGGAGGTCGGCCTGGAGACCACCCTCAAGCGGCCGATCGTCAACACACGCGACGAGCCCCACGCCGACGCCTCCAAGTACCGGCGCCTGCACGTGATCGTGGGCGACGCCAACCTGTCCGAGGTCGCCAACCTGCTCAAGCTGGGGACGACGTCGATCGTGCTCGCCATGATCGAGGACGACTGGTTCGGCGACCGCGACTTCACCCTGGCCACACCGGTGCGGTCGCTGCGGCGCATCTCCTACGACCTGGGCCTGGCCGACCTGGTCGAGCTGGCCGACGGCCGCCGGATGACCGCCCTCGAGATCCAGTGGGAGTACTTCGACCTCGCCCGCAAGTACGCCGAGGACCGGGGCCTCGACGTGCTCGGCGCCGAGGTGGGAGCCGAGGTCCTCCGCCGCTGGGAGGCGGTGCTGACGGGACTCGAGAGCGACCCCATGGAGCTGGCCGACCAGCTCGACTGGGTGGCCAAGTACCGGCTGGTGAGCGGGTACCGCGAGCGTCACGGCCTGTCGTGGTCGGACCACAAGCTGGCGGCCATGGACCTCCAGTACCACTCGCTGGAGCCGGGGCGGTCGTTGTTCAACCGGGTGGGCATGGAGCGGCTCGTCCCCGACGCCGACATCGAGGAGGCGATCACCGAGCCGCCGCGCGACACCAGGGCGTACTTCCGGGGCAAGTGCCTCCAGCGGTGGGGATCCTCCATCGCGGCGGCGAACTGGGATTCACTGGTCTTCGACCTGGGCAGCGACCCGCTGCGGCGGGTCCCGATGATGGAGCCGCTCAGGGGAACCGCAGGAATGGTCGATACGTTGTTGGAGGGATGTTCCAGCCCAGCCGAGCTGCTGGAGCGGTTGGGCTCCTAGGAGGCAGTCGAACGTCATGGCAGAGCGAGAGCAGAAGAAGAAGTCGACGTCGAGCCGGCAGGCCGAGGAGGTCGACGAGACCGCGCCCGCCGATACCACCCAGGGCGACAAGATCAAGGCCGAGCTCGACGAGCTCCTCGACGAGATCGACGAGGTGCTCGAGGAGAATGCAGAGGACTTTGTACGTTCGTACGTACAGAAGGGCGGCCAGTAGTT
>DATLFN010000062.1 GCA_035540975.1 Acidimicrobiales bacterium | reverse complement strand
GTGGTGAGCCGTCCGCCCGAGGGCTGGGCGGGAGCGGGAGCGGCCGACGTGCCGCCCACCTCGACGGCGTACTGGCGGCCGTCGTGGCGCAGCCGCGCCGAGCCGCCCGCCGGGACCCGGACGGGGAAGCCGGGCGACTGGGCGCCGTCACGCACGTCGCGGATCTCGCCGCCGTTCGGGAACCCGACCACCACGTTGCCGCCCGCCCCCGACAGCACGGCCACCCGTACCTCGCCGCCGGAGCGGCCGAGCGTCGTCCCCGGGTAGAACTGGTTCAGGATCTGCGGGGTGGACCTGCCCTGGCGGCCCATCCAGTAGGCGCCGTCCTGGGCCATCCCCACGCCGTGGCCGTGGCCCTTGCCTTCGATGACGAGAACCGGTACGGCCGCGGCCCGGGCGGGGGCGGGCGCCAGGAGCGCCGCCGCGATCCCGGCCGTCAGCAGGCGCCGTGACACGGGGCCATTCTCGCCCGGACGGCTCGGCGGCCGAAAGTCGGCGAGCCCGGGTACGGGCACGTGCCGGGTAGCCTGGATGGTGTGGGTACGGGCCGTCCTCGGCGCGCGCGGTGGCTCTTCGCGGCCGCCGTCGCGTTCGCGCTCGTCGGCGGGGCGTGCGGTGGGCCCGAGTACCACTACGTGAAGAGCACCTCGGACCGTACCTTCGTGCGGGTGCCGTCGGACTGGACGCTGTACGACGAGGACGCCCTGCTCGAGTCGAGCGACGAGTCGCCCGAGTCGAAGGAGCAGTTCAAGGAGCTCTCCTGGTCGGTGGCGTTCGACGCCTCGCCCAAGCCGTCCCTGGACCACGTCCTCACCGTCTCCGACCACCCCACCGGGCTCGTCCAGGTCCGCAAGCTCCTTCCCGGGCAGCGGGACACGTTCTCCCTCTCCGACCTGCGGGCCGTGCTGCTGCGCTTCGACCCCCTCTCGAACGAGGCGCAGGACGACGTCGAGGTCCTGGAGAGCAAGGACATCACCCGGGGGCACCTCAACGGCAGCGAGCTGCTGCTCAACCTGAAGACGGGCGACGGCGACGTCGTCAAGTGGCGCCAGGTCGCCCTCGTCGACGCCGCCCTCACCCGGGTGCACGTCCTGGCCATCAGCTGCGACGACGAGTGTTACAGCGCGAACGAGGGCGCGATCGACGCGGTCATTGACTCGTGGAAGGTGACGGAACGTTGACCTCAGAGAACCGCAACGCGACCACGGGTGGCCTGGCCTGGCCCGACCACGACCGCGGGCCGGTCCCGCCGCCGGACGGCCGGGCGGCACCGGAGCGGGAGACCCGCAAGCCGATCAACCTCTGGGACCGGGTGAAGTTCCTCGTGCTCCTCGGGGGCACGTGGCTGGTCCTCGTGTGGGCCGCCATGGCCGAGGACCCCAACCTGCCGTTCAGCGATGCCGTGCGCACCCACGTCCGCTCGAACGCCTGGATCATCGTGCTGATGGGCCTGGAGGGCCTCCGACAGGTCCACTACATGATCAGCGAGCACTCGGCCGGGTACCACCGGTCCTGGACCTCGCTGTTCGCCCGGTTCGAGGCGCGCTCGGGGAAGATGAACGACTGGACCCGGTACCGCCTGGCGCGGGCGTTCAAGGCGCTGGTCTGGTTGGCGCTGCTGTCGGTGCTGCTCGGGAAGCTCTACGACGTCTCTCCGGTCCAGGGGCTGTTCCGGCTTCCCTCGGCGGTCTGGACCGCGCTCCCGATGTTCCTGCAGGTCTTGTTCCTCATGGCGGCCGTCGTCATGCAGTTCGTGGCCATCTTCTGGTTCCTGTCCCGGGGCGGGGTCGAGACGTACTTCCCGGAGGACATCAAGACCCGTTTCTCCGACGTGTGGGGCCAGGACCAGGTCGTCGAGCGGGTCAAGGAGAACATGCTCTTCCTCGAGAACCCGGAGGCGATCGAGGAGAAGGGCGGCTACGTCCCCGGCGGCATCCTGCTCTGGGGGCCGCCCGGCACCGGCAAGACCCTCATGGCCGAGGCGGTGGCGGGCGAGACGGGCAAGCCCTACGTCTTCGTCGACCCGGGCGCCTTCACCAACATGTTCATCGGGGTCGGCATCCTCAAGGTCAAGGCCCTGTTCCGCAAGCTGCGCAAGCTGGCCGTGCGCTACGGCGGGGTGATCGCCTTCTTCGACGAGGCCGACTCGCTGGGGAACCGGGGCGCCATCTCGGGCGCCGGCGGCTTCGGGGGCCCCATGAGGCCCGCGCCCTGGGCCGACAAGCCGATGTGCCACGGCATGGCCTACCTGGCGCCCGACACGGTGAACCTCCTGCACTCCGCCGCCGTGCCCAGCGGGGCCGAGGGCCCGCGCCCGGGCCGGGCCAAGGGCCTGATCATGGGTGCCGGCATGGGGGGTGGCGGCATGGGAACGCTCCAGGCCCTGCTCGCCGAGCTGTCCGGCCTGAAGAAGCCCCGCGGCTTCGTGAACCGGGTCGTGCGCCGGACCCTCGGCATGCGCCCGAAGCCGCCGCCCAAGTACCGGATGCTCATCATGATGGCCACGAACATGCCGCAGGCGCTGGACGAGGCCCTGCTGCGCCCGGGCCGCATCGACCGCATCTACCGCGTCGGCTACCCCTCCAAGGAGGGCCGCAAGCGGACCTACCAGGGCTACCTCGACAAGGTGAAGCACGACATCACCCCGGCGCAGCTGGAGAAGCTCGCCACGATCACGCCCTACGCCACCGGCGCCACCATCAAGGACCTCGTCAACGAGGCGCTGGTCGTGGCCATCCGCGACGGCCGGGAGGTGATCACCTGGAAGGACATCGTCAAGGCCAAGATCCTCAAGAGCCTGGGCCCCCCCGAGGACGTCGAGTACATCGAGCGCGAGCGCCACGCCGTGGCCATCCACGAGGCGTGCCACGCCGTGGCGTCGTACCGGCTCCAGAAGAACCTCACCATCGACATCGCCACCATCGAGAAGGGCCAGAGCTACCTCGGGATGGTGTCGCCCATCCCGATCGAGGAGCAGTTCACGTCCTGGCGCACCGAGTACGAGGCCGACGTGATGACCAGCATCGCCTCGCTGGTCGGCGAGCGGATGTTCTTCGACAACGACAACTCGTCGGGCGTGAGCCAGGACCTCCAGATGGCCACCCAGGTGGTCATGTACATGGAGGGCTACTGGGGCATGGGCACCACCGTCGGCTCCCACGCGGTGGCGAAGGGGGCCACCAACGCGCAACCCGTCGTCGACGGCACGTCCCGCAACATGTTGGAGACCGAGCTGGGCCGGCGGGTGGAGGCGAAGCTGAAGGAGCTCGAGATCCGCACCGAGCAGATGCTGCGGGAGAACCGCCGCGAGGTGCTCGCCGTCGCCCACGCCCTCGAGTCGTACAAGACGCTCACGGGCGAGGACATCGAGGCGATCATCGAGGGCCACCAGGGACCGCTCGTCGACGGCCGGCCGTACCACAACGGCGAGTTCATGGCCGTGGCCGAGCAGTACCACGCCCGGGCGGTGGCGGCCCACAAGGGGCATGGGAGCGTCGACCTCCCGCTGCCCCGCTGGTCCGCCAACGGCAGGAACGGCTCGCACCGCGGCAACGGCAGGCTCGGCGTCTTCGGCCCTGCCACGGGGGCCATCGACACCGTCGCCGAGGATGTGGGCGGCTCCGCCGTCGACACCGACGACGAGGCACCCCGCCCGCCGGAGGCGGACGGCGACGGCGGCGAGCCGCTGGCCGAGTACGTCGAGGAGACCCCGCCGACCCGCCGCCAGCGGCGGCCGCGTGAGTAGCGCACACGAGCCGCTGACCCCGTCCACCGGGTGGGGGGCGGTCCACCTGTTCTGCCGGGCCGGGCCCCGGGTCGACACCGAGGCGGTGCGGGCGGCGGTCAAGGCGGCCGGCACCGACGACCACCAGGTCGTGTGCTTCGCCGTGCTCGGCCACAAGGCCGATCTCGGGTTCCTGGCCCTCGGCCCCGACCTGTGGCGACTGCGGTCGTTCCAGACGGCGCTGGTCGCCGCCGGGCTGAAGGTGGTCGACTCCTACGTCTCGCTCACCGAGGTGTCCGAGTACGCCGAGGGTATGCCCGCCGAGCTGCTCCGGCCCCGGCTGTACCCGCAGCTGCCGCCCGAGGGCATGCGGGCCATCTGCTTCTATCCCATGTCGAAGCGCCGGGCGCCCGGGCAGAACTGGTACACGCTGCCCTTCGAGGACCGCCAGCGCCTGATGCACGAGCACGGGGCGTCGGGCCGGGCGTTCAAGGGGCGGGTGCTCCAGCTCGTCACCGGCTCCACCGGCGTGGACGACTGGGAGTGGGGCGTCACCCTCTTCGCCGTGCGGCCCGACGACCTCAAGGAGGTCGTGCACACCATGCGCTTCGACGAGGCATCGGCCGTCTACGCCGAGTTCGGCCCCTTCACCACGGGGCTGGTGGCCGACCTGGACGAGGTGCTCGCCGGGGTCGGCCTGGCCGGGTAGGCGCGTCGGCCCGGCGAGGCCCCTTCAAGGGCGACGCCGCCCGTCGGGCGGCAGGAACGGGCGCATACCGCCCCTTCTTGCCGCCGGAAGTTCCGGGGCCGAGGGCGACCTCTAGTCCGTGTGGTCCGTGTGGGCGGTGCCGTTGCCCACGTCGCCGCCCAGGTAGGCCGCCTTCACCGACTCGTCGTCGAGCAGGGCGGCGGCGGTGTCGCTGCGCACGATTCGTCCCGTCTCCAGCACGTAGGCCCGGTGGGCCCGGCGCAGCGCCTGGGCGGCGTTCTGCTCGACCAGCAAGATGGTGGTGCCCTGGCGGTTGATCTCGGTGATGATGTCGAAGATCTGGGCCACCAGCATGGGCGCCAGCCCCATGGACGGCTCGTCCAGGAGCAGCACCTTGGGGCCGGCCATCAGCGCCCGGCCGATGGCCAGCATCTGTTGCTCCCCGCCCGAGAGGGTGCCGCCGGCCTGCGACCGGCGCTCGGCCAGGCGGGGGAACAGCTCGAAGACCCGGTCGAGATCGGCGGCGACCGCCGAGCGGCCGCCCTTGCGGGCGTAGGCGCCCATCTCCAGGTTCTCCATGACCGTCATCCCCGGGAAGATGCCGCGGCCCTCCGGGGCCTGCGAGAGGCCCCGCTCGACCAGGCGGTGGGCCGGGACGCCGACGATGTCCTCGCCCGCGAACCGGATCGACCCGGAGGTGACCGGGCGCAGGCCGGAGATCGTCTTGAGGGTGGTCGACTTGCCCGCCCCGTTCCCGCCGATGAGGGTGACGATCTCGCCCTCCTCCACGGTGAGGGAGATGCCCTTGAGGGCCTCCACCTTGCCGTAGTGGACGTGCACGCCGGAGAGCTCAAGAAGCATCTTCGGCCACCCCCAGGTACGCCTCGATGACCCGGGCGTCCTGCTGGATCTCGGCCGGCGGGCCCTCGGCGATCTTCTCGCCGAAGTCGAGGACGGCCAGCCGGTCGCACACGTTCATCACCAGGCTCATGTCGTGCTCGATGAGCACGACGGTGAGGCCCGAGGAGCGGATCGTGCGGATCAGCTCGATCAGCCCCCGCTTCTCCGTGGGGTTCATGCCCGCCGCCGGCTCGTCCAGGAGCAGGATGCTCGGCCCGGTGGCGATGGCCCGGGCGATCTCCAGGCGGCGTTGGTCGCCGTAGGGGAGGTTGCGGCCCCGCTCGCCGGCCCGGTGGGCGATCCCCACGTAGTCGAGCAGGCGGAGCGCCTCGGCCCGCCCGGTGCGTTCCTCCCGGCGGTGGCGGGGCAGCCCCAGCAGGGCGCCCGGGACGCTGGTGGCGTGGCGGGCGTCGGCGCCCACCATCACGTTCTCGACGGCCGTCATGTTCGGGAACAGCCGGATGTTCTGGAACGTGCGGGCGATGCCCGCCTCGGTGATCCGGTGCGGCCGCCGCCCGACGATCGAGCGGCCGTTGAGCACGATGTCGCCCGACGTCGGGCGGAACACGCCGGTGACGCAGTTGAACAGCGTTGTCTTGCCTGCCCCGTTGGGGCCGATGATGCCGAAGATCTGCCCCCGCTCCACACCGAGCGAGACCTTGTTCATGGCGACCACGCCGCCGAACTCCATGGTCACGTCGCGCAGCTCGAGGACGACGTCGGCGCCGGTGGCGGCCGCCTCGGCGACGGCTTCGGGAAGCACGCTCGCGTCGCCCGCCTCGGCCGCGAGAGCGGCCGCCTCGGCCGCCGCCACCTCGTCGACCACCTCCGCCCCCTCCCCGGGCCCCGGCTCCTCGGTCACGGCGATGCTGCCGGCCAGCCCGCCCGTCGGTCCCGCCTCTGCCAGCTCGGCCGCCCGCTGGCGGCTGGGGAGGAGGCCCTGGGGGCGGAACACCATCATGACCACGAGGGCGAGGCCGAACAGCAGGACCCGGTACTCGGTGATGGTGCCGACGTCCCCGCCGGTGAGGGTGTTGAGCCACCGGGTGAGCGTCTCGCCCGCCGCCGCGTCGCGGAGGTACTCGGGCAGGAAGGCGATGGCGAACCCTCCGGCGATGACGCCCGGCACCGATCCCATGCCGCCGAGGACGACGGCCGAGAGCACGATGACCGAGAAGAAGAACGGGAAGTTGTCGGGGCTGATGAAGCTGACCTTGCTGGCGTAGATCCACCCGCCCATGCCGCCGATGGCTGCGCCCATGGCGAAGGCCCACAGCTTCATGGTGAACGTGTGTACGCCCATCGCCTCGGCGGCGTCCTCGTCCTCGCGAATCGACGCCCATGCCCGCCCCACACGGGAGCGCCCGAGCCGGAGCGAGCAGATGACGGCGAGGACGGCCGCCGCCAGGGTGACGTAGTAATAGGGAAGCGGGTCGAACCGGAACTCGGTCCCGAGCACGGCCGACGGGTGGGGGATGCCCGTGATGCCCCGCGCCTCGCCGAGCGACTCGCTGTTCTGGGCCACGATGCGCACGATCTCGCCGAAGCCGAGGGTGACGATGGCCAGGTAGTCGCCCCGAAGGCGCAACGTGGGCGCGCCGAGGATGACGCCGGCGACCATGGCGAGCGCGATGGCGATGGGCAGCGCCTCCCACGCGGTGAGTCCCGACGTGGTGGTGAGCTTGGCCGTCGTGTACGCGCCGACGGCGTAGAACGCCACGTACCCGAGGTCGAGCAGCCCGGCCGCACCGACCACGATGTTCAACCCCAGGGCCAGGACGACGTAGACACCCACCGGGAAGAACAGCACGCTCTGCCACTTGGCGGAGATCGTCGTCGGGTACCAGATGGCGAAGGCGAGGGCGGCGGCGAAGGCGACCACCTTGAGCCCCGTGGGCTGCCGTGCCCACCACCGGCCCACCGGGTCGACCAGCGAGATCCGGCCTCGGAGGTGGGCGGCGCGCTCCCGCAGCCCCCCGCTGGTCATGCCCGAGCCCTTCCCAGGGACTCGCCGAGCAGGCCGGTGGGCCGGACGAGCAGGACCAGCACGAGCACCGTGAAGGCGAAGACGTCCTTCCACTCGCCGCCGAGCACGGTGGCGCCCCAGTTCTCGAGCAGCCCGAGCAGCAGGCCGCCGAGCAGGGCGCCGCGGATGTTCCCGATGCCGCCGAGGACGGCGGCCGTGAACGCCTTGATGCCGGGGATGAAGCCGATGTTGAACCGGGCCGTCTCGAAGAACACGCCGTAGAGGAGCCCGGCGGCGCCGGCCAGGATGCCCCCGATGAAGAACGTGAGCATCACGACGCGGTTGATGTCGACGCCCATCAGGGCGGCCGTCTCCGAGTCCTGGGCGGTGGCCCGGATGCCCCGCCCCAGCCTCGACCTGGCGATGAAGCGGTCCAGGGCGAGCATGAGCAGAAGGGCGGCGACGATGACGAGCACCTTGTCGGTGCGGATGTTGGCGCCGCCCCAGTCGGCCAGCTGCCGCTTCTCGAGCACCCTCGGGAAGGGGAGCAGGTCGCGACCGTAGCGGGCGGCGAAGAGCTCCTGGAGGAACAGCGAGATCCCGATGGCGGTGATGAGGGCGGCGAGACGGGGCGCGCCGTGCCGTCGCAGCGGCCGGTAGGCGACGCGCTCCATGGTCAAGGCGGTGAGCCCGGAGGCGAGCATGGCGACCACGAGGACGGTCACCAGGGTCAGGACCAGGCTCACGCCCGTGCGGGCGGGGTCCGAGGTCTCGATGCCCAGGCCGTGCATGGCGAAGAGCGAGGCGAAGATCCCGATCATGAAGATCTCGGAGTGGGCGAAGTTGATGAGGCGCAGGACTCCGTACACCAGCGTGTACCCCAGCGCGATCAGGGCGTAGATCGACCCGAGGGTGAGCCCGTCGAGCGTCTGGGGCCAGAACTGGTCGACCAGGCACCGGAAGCAGGAGTTGATCGTGTCCTCCTCACGACAGGACGGAGGGCACTCGGGGCGCCCTCCGTCCGGTGTCGGATCCGAACCCGGCCGGCGGGATGGGCTAGCTGACCTCGACCGTGGTCGACGGGGCGAGCTTGCCGTCCTTCACCTGGAAGACGAAGAAGTCCCTGGAGGTGGTGTTGCCGTTCTCGGCGAACTCGACCTTCTTCGAGACGCCGTCGAGGCTCTCGAAGTCCTCCTCGAGCCACGTCAGCAGGCTCTCCCGGTCGGTGTTGCCGGCCTTGATCCCCTCGATGAGGACGTTCGCCGCGTCGAAGCCCTCGGGCGAGTAGAGCCCCGGCTCCTTGCCGATCTCGGCCTTGAAGGCGTCGTAGAACTCCTTGAGCTTGCCCTCCGACGTCTCGAACGCGAGGTTGCACGGGCAGCTCAGCTGGGCACCCTCGGCGGCGGCGGCGCCGGCGGCGTCGACGAAGCCCGGGTCCAGCGATCCGTCACCGCTGACGAACGTGCCGGTGAAGCCGGCGTCGGTCAGCTGCTTCTTGAGCCGGCCCGCCTCGGCGTAGTACCCGCCGTAGAAGACGGCACCGGGCTTGGCACTGAGCACCGAGTTCACGGTCGACGAGAAGTCCTGCGCCTTGGGGTCGAGGATCAGCGGCTGGGCGCTGGCCGCCTTGATGCCCTTGTCGCCCGCCTGCTTCACCACGTCGTCCGTCAGGCCCTTGCCGTACTCGGAGTTGTCGTGGATGTACGACACCGTGGCCGGTTTGAGGTCGTTCGCCAGGTAGGCGGCCACGCCGCTGGCCTGGAAGCTGTCGTCGGCGATGATCCGGTGGAACACCCGGCTGTTGGGAACCACGTTGGGCAGGTCGGTGTTGGTGGCCGACGGGCTGATCATGGCGAGGCCGGCGTCCTCGAACGCCGGGATGACGGCCTTGGTCTCGCCCGAGAAGGCCGGGCCGACGACGCCGACGACGTCGTCGTCGGCGATCACCTGGTCCTTGACCGTGCCGGCCTGAGCGGGATCGCCGGCCGTGTCGAACTCCTTCAGGGCGATGGTGGGACCGTCGCCCTCGGCGTTCGCCTCCTCGATGGCGAGCTTGATGCCGTCGCGGATGTTGATGCCGAGGTTGGCGTTGTCGCCCGTCAGCGCGCCCATGAACGCGATTGTGACCGTCTCGGCGGCTGCCGTCGTATCCGTACCGCCGGTGGCCGTGTCCTCGTCGTCGTCCCCACACGCGGTCATGACCAGCGTCGCGGTGAGGGCAAGGGCCAGGCCACGCCAGAGTGCCTTGCGGCGCATGGATCGCCTCCTGATCAAATTGAACTGCCTCGTATGGGAAGCATACGCACGGGGTGGCAGGATGGCGCGTGACTGTGACCTCGGACGGGCACGAACTTGCCGCAATTGCGGGCGATCCACGCGACATGCGCGGGCATCCGTCGCTCGACGCGCTGCGCGATCGCCTCCGCGCGCTGGCGCCGGTCGTGGTGGCCTTCAGCGGCGGGGCCGACTCGGCCTTCCTGGCGTGGGTCGCCAACGACACGCTGGGCGACGCCGCCGCAGCCGTCACCGCGGTGTCGCCGTCGCTCGCGCCGGAGGAGGAGGCGGACTGCCGGGCGCTCGCCCACGAGTGGGGGCTGCGCTGGGCTCCGGTGCGCACCGACGAGCTGGCCGACCCCGCCTACGCCGCCAACGACGGCAACCGCTGCTACCGGTGCAAGACGGCGCTGCTCGACGCGCTGGCGCCGTTCACCGCCGCCGGCGCCACCGTCGTCCTCGGCGTCAACCTCGACGACCTGGGCGACCACCGGCCCGGCCAGCTGGCGGCGGCCGAGCGGGGCTGTGCCTTCCCGCTGGTCGACGCCCGCTACACCAAGGCCGACGTACGGGCCGAGTCGGCCCGGCTGGGCCTGCGCACCTGGGACAAGCCGGCAGCTGCCTGCCTCGCTTCCCGGGTGCCATACGGCACGCCGGTCATCCTCGGCGTGCTCACCTCCGTCGCCCGGGCCGAATCGGCGCTGCGCGCCCTCGGGTTCGCCCAGCTGCGCGTCCGCCACTACGGCGACCTGGCCCGCATCGAGGTCGACCAGCACGACCTGGCGCGGATGGTCGAGCAGCGTGACGTGGTGGTGGCGTCGGTACGGGCGGCCGGCTACACCTACGTGACGCTGGACCTGGAGGGGTTCCGGTCCGGCAACCTGAACGGCGCCCTGGGAGGCAGGCCGTGAGCGAGCAGTCGCGCCGACCGACCGGCGACCGCCGCAACGTGCGCGTGCGCCTGACCTTCCCCGAGCACCTCATCACCGAGCCCGTGCTGGCACGCATGATGCGCCGTTTCGACGTCGAGCCGAACATCCGGCGGGCCAAGGTGGAGGAGACGGTGGGGTGGATCGTGTGCGAGCTGGCCGGCGCCGCCGACGCCGTGGAGGCCGCCATCGTCTGGCTGCGCGAGCAGGGCGTGGAGGTCGACCGGCTGGGCGACGTCGTCGAGGGCTGAGGCCGGGCGCTTGCGGAAGGTGATCGTCCTCGCCCTGCTGGGCGTGGTGCTGGCCGCGGTCGACCAGGGTGCGCGCGTCTTCGCAGAGGCGAAGCTGGCCGCCCGGGCCGGCGAGGCGGCCACGGACGAGTCGGCGACGTCGGCCTCCATCACCTCCTTCCCCTTCCTCGGCCGGCTCCTCGTCTCGGGGTCGGTGGCTGAGGTGCGGGTACGCGTCGACGGGCCGACAGCGGGCGGGCTGCGCCTCTCGACCGTCCTGGTCGAGGCGTCGGGTGTGGTGGTCGACCGCTCCGCCCTGACGTCGGGCCGGGTCCGGGTGGAGGGCATCGACTCCGGCTCGGTGGCGATCGAGGTCGACGGCGCCGCGCTGGCCGAGGCGGTGAACCTGCCGGTGACGATCGGCGACGGGCGGGTGGGCGTCGGTGTGGGCGGCGCCACGGTGACGGCCGACGCCGAGGTCGACGACGGCTCGCTGGTGCTGAGGGTGGCGGGAGCGCCGGCGCTGCGGGTGCCCGTCGCCCGCACCGGGCTGGTCCCGTGCGCGGTGACGACGCTGGCCATCGTCGGCGACCGCGTCCGCCTCGCCTGCGAGGTCGACCAGCTGCCCGAGGCGCTGCGCCGGTGACCGGCGGCACGGGTGACGACGTCATCGGCCCGAAGGCGCAGGCGTTGGCCGCGGCGGTCGAGCAGGCGCTGCCCGGGTGGGTCGAGCGCAGCGTCGAGCGACTGCTCGTCGCCTTCACCGGCGCTGCCGATCCCGCCACCATGGAGGAGGCCCGCAGCGCCGGGCGCCGGGCCGCGGCCGACGTCGGGGCACGGGTCCGGGCGCTGCTGGAGACCGACGTGGACGACCAGCGCACCAACCCGCTGGCCGTGCTGCGCACCGCCGTCCGCTATCCCACCGAGGTGCTCGCCCGGGCCGGGGTGCCTGCCGTGGCCCGCGACGACTTCGCCGCGGAGCGGTTCCCCGACGACGTCTACGATCTCTCGCCCGCCGCCTTCGCCGACGTCGATCCCGCCCTCCACCAGCCGGGCCTGGAGTGGGGAGCGGCCAAGGCGTGGGCCCACATGCAGCGCCACGGCCGCGCCGGCCGTCGACCGGGAGGTCCCTCTTGACCCGCATCGCCGCCTTCGTCCCCGACCTCATGGACCGCTCGAAGGTCCAGGCCGCCGCGCCGGGCGACGTCGCCTTCGTGCGGGCCGCCGCCGACCTGGCCGGCGTGGGCGCCGAGGTGGTCGTCGTCGACCTGGCCCGTCCCGGCGTCCTGGACGTCCTGCCGCAGCTGGGCGCCGCCCGCACCATCGGCTTCGCCAGTCACGTCGACCGCGAGCTGGCGGCCGCCGCCACGGCCGCCGGCTGCGGCGAGGTCATGGCCCGCTCGAGGTTCTTCGCCGACGTCGGCCGGCTGCTCGCCTGATCCCGTTCCGTCCGGAGAACCAGCCGGCTACTCCTCCCGTCCGCCCTGGCGCCGCTCCTCGACGGTCCAGCCGGCGTCGGCGATCCGGCGCGGCTCGAAGAACAGGCAGCCCTCGGGGCAGGCGAACGGGTCGAGCAGCGCGACGTCCAGGCGGCAGCGCTGCACCTTCTCCTCGAGCGACGTGGTGCGCTCGACGTAGTGGCGGCAGTCGGCCCGCACCCCCATTCCCATATGGTACGGCCATGGCCGAGCGGCTCGTCGTCGTCGGTGGCGACGCCGGCGGCATGGCCGCCGCCTCCCAGGCCCGGCGCCGCCGTCCCGACCTGGAGATCGTCGCCCTGGAGAGGGGGCGGTGGACCAGCTACTCGGCGTGCGGCATCCCGTACCTGGTGGCGGGCGACGTCGCCCGCCTCGACGACCTCGTCACCCGGGACCCGCAGACGTTCCGGGACCGCCACAACATCGACGTCAGGACGGGCCACGAGGCGACGGCCGTCGACCTCGACGCCCGCAGGGTGGAGGTGCGCGACCACAACCACGGCCGCACGTTCACCCTCGGCTTCGACCACCTCCACCTGGCCACCGGCGCCACCCCGGTGCGCCCCGACCTCCCCGGGATCGACGGCCCGCGCATCCACGGGGTGCAGACCCTCGAGGACGCCGCCCACCTTCTGGAGGAGGCGGAGCGCTGCGACGCCGAGAACGTCGTGGTCGTGGGCGCCGGCTACATCGGCCTGGAGATGGCCGAGGCCTTCGTGCGCCGCGGCTGCCCCACGGTGACGGTCGTCGAGCAGGGGGCCGAGGTGATGGCCACGCTCGACCCCGACATGGGGGCCATGGTGGGCGAGGCGATGCGGCAGTTCGGCATCGTCGTGCGGACGGGGACGTCCGTGACCGGCTTCGAGCCCGGCTCGGTGCACACGGAGGACGGGCGCCTCCCCGCCGACCTGGTGGTCCTGGGCCTGGGTGTGGCGCCCGCCAGCGGGCTGGCCGCCGGCGCCGGGCTGGAGACCGGGGTCAAGGAGGCCGTGGTGGTCGACCCCCGCCAGCGCACCTCGACCGAGGGGGTGTGGGCGGCGGGCGACTGCTGCCAGTCCTTCCACCTGGTCTCGAGGAGACCGGTCCACCTTCCCCTGGGGACGGTGGCCAACAAGCAGGGCCGGGTGGCGGGGGTCAACCTGGGAGGCGGCTACGCCACCTTCCCCGGGGTCGTCGGCACGGCGGTGACGAAGGTGTGCTCTACCGAGGTGGCGCGGACGGGCCTGGACGAGCGGGAGGCGACCGCCGCCGGCCTCGGGTACGAGACGGCGCGCATCGAGTCCAGCACCCGTGCCGGCTACTTCCCCGGGGCCGGCCGGATCACCGTGAAGATGGTGGCCGAGCGGCGCACGGGGCGCCTGCTGGGCGCCCAGATCGTCGGCGCCGAGGGAGCGGCCAAGCGCATCGACGTCGTGGCCACCGCCGTCACGGCGGGCCTCACCGTCGACCAGGTCGTGGACCTCGACCTCTCGTACGCGCCGCCCTTCTCGCCCGTGTGGGACCCCGTCCTCGTCGCCGCCCGCGAGGTCGCCAAGGTGGTCCGGTAGGGCCCCGGCCGGTTCACAGAGACGAAACATTCGGGGAACTGCCGGGAAACACCCTTTCGCAATGCTGGCTTCCGCGGGTCCCGAGACACGGGGCAGGAGGGGAGAGGCGGATGGAGATCGACAGCGGCAACACCGCATGGGTGTTGACGTCGGCCGCCCTGGTGCTGTTCATGACACCGGGGTTGGCGTTCTTCTACTGCGGCATGGTCCGGTCCAAGAACGTGCTCGGCATGCTCATGCAGAACTTCTTCTCGATGGGCCTGGTCAGCATCCTGTGGGCGCTGGTCGGGTTCAGCATCGCCTTCGGCGACGGCGGCGGGTTCATCGGCGGCCTGGACTTCGCCGGCCTCAAGGACGTGGGCGACTCGACGCTGGTGCTCCCCGGGTACGTGGACGACCTCGCCCTCACCATCCCGCCCATCGTGTTCTGCGCCTACCAGATGATGTTCGCCGTCATCACCCCCGCCCTGATCACGGGCGCCACCGCCGACCGCATGAAGTTCGCCGGCTGGGCCACCTTCCTCGGCCTGTGGCTGGTGCTCGTGTACTCCCCCGTGGCCCACTGGGTGTTCAGCCCCAACGGGTGGCTGTTCGAGCGGGGCGCCCTCGACTTCGCCGGTGGCACGGTGGTCCACATCAACGCCGGCATCGCGGCGCTGGCCGTGGTGATCGTCCTCGGCAAGCGCCGGGGCTGGCCGCGCGAGGCCATGCCGCCCCACTCCCTCCCGTGGACCCTCATCGGCACCGGCATCTTGTGGTTCGGGTGGTTCGGCTTCAACGCCGGCTCGGCCCTCGGCGCCAACGGCCTGGCCGGCCAGGCGCTGATCAACACCCACCTGGCGGCGGCCGCCGGCATGCTCGGCTGGCTGTTCGCCGAGAAGATGAAGGACGGCAAGGCCACCACCCTGGGCGCCGCCTCGGGCGCGGTGGCCGGCCTCGTCGCCATCACGCCGTGCGCCGGCTTCGTCGGCGGCCTGGCTCCGGTCTTCATCGGCTTCGTGGCCGGGATGCTGTGCCTCATGGCCATCCAGCTGAAGTTCAGGTTCGGCTACGACGACTCGCTCGACGTGGTGGGCGTCCACCTGGTCGGCGGGGTCGTGGGATCGATCCTCCTCGGCTTCTTCGCCGACACGGCGGTCAACTCCGCCGCCGTCGACGGCGTCTTCTTCGGCGGCGGCGGCGACCTGCTGGCCGACCAGGTCGTGGCCGTGGGCGCGACCATCCTTTATTCGGGCATCCTCTCCTTCGTGCTGGCCAAGATCGTCGACGCCACCGTGGGCCTGCGGGTCACCGAGGACGAGGAGGCCGCCGGCCTCGACACCACCCAGCACGCCGAGACGGCGTACAACCTCGGCGACTTCGGTTCCATGGGGAGGATCGGCTAGTGAAGCTCGTCACCGCCATCGTCAAGCCGTTCAAGCTGGACGACGTGAAGGACGCCCTCAAGGCGTTGGACGTCCAGGGCATGACCGTGTCCGAGGTCCAGGGCTTCGGCCGCCAGCGGGGCCACACCGAGGTGTACCGGGGCGCCGAGTACACGGTGGACTTCGTGCCCAAGATCCGCGTCGAGGTGCTGGCCGACGACACCGACGCCACCAGGGTGGTCGACGCCATCGTCTCCGCCGCCCGCACCGAGAAGATCGGCGACGGCAAGGTGTGGGTGACCGAGGTCGACAGCCTCGTGCGCATCCGGACCGGGGAGATGGGTCCCGACGCTCTCTGAACGGACCTCGCTGCTGGCGGAAGGCGGGCCCCGAGGGCCCGCCTTCTGCCGCGAGTACGCCGATGCCGCCGACCGGTGGCTCACGACGCTGCTGGGCGACCAGCCGGGGATGGCGCTCGTCGCCGTGGGCGGCTACGGCCGGCGGGAGCTGTGCCCGTACAGCGATCTCGACGTCGTGCTCGTCCACGACGGGAGCCGGGGCTCGGGCGCCGTGCGGTCGGTGGCCGAGCGCATCTGGTACCCGGTGTGGGACGCCGGGGTGGGGCTCGACCACAGCGTGCGCACCGTCAAGGAGGCGCTGTCCGTCGCCGACGACGACCTCAAGGCGGCCCTCGGCCTCCTCGACGCACGGTTCGTCGCCGGCGACGCCGGCCTGGCCGGCGACCTGGCCGAGCGGGCCCGGGCCCAGTGGCGGAAGCGGGCCGGCCGGGTCCTCCCGGCCCTGGCCGCCGCCGTCGGCGAGCGCCACTCCCGCTTCGGCGAGGTGGCGTTCCTCCTCGAGCCCGAGCTGAAGGAGGGGCGCGGCGGGCTGCGCGACTTCCACGCCCTGCGGGCCGCCGCCCTCGCCACGCCCGTCGTCGCGGCCGACGCCGAGGCGGTGCTCGTCGCCCACGACGTGCTGCTGTCCGTGCGGGTCGAGCTGCACCGGCGGACGGGCAAGGCCCTCGACCGCCTGCTCCTCCAGGAGCAGGACGCCGTTGCGGCGGCCCTCGGCTACGCCGACGCCGACGCCCTGATGGCCGACGTGGCCGCCGCCGGCCGGTGCATCGCCTGGGCGGGCGACGACGCCTGGCGCCGGGTGGCGTCGGCGCGGGCCGGCCCCAAGGGGCGCACGACGGGGCGCGACCGCCCGCTCGGCCCCGGGCTCGCCCTCCGGGACGGGGAGGTGGTGCTGGCGGCCG
>DATLFN010000061.1 GCA_035540975.1 Acidimicrobiales bacterium | reverse complement strand
CGAGGCGACCCCCCGGCGCCGCCCGCGGCGCGCGGGCGGCGCCGGGGGGTCGCCTCGAACCCCGCCCGGGAGGCCGGGGTAGGCCGGGCCTCCGGGACTGGCCCAACGCCCGACCGCCGGCGGGAGGAGATCTTCGCTGCTCGGTCCAAGAGTCACACGCATCTCCCGCCCGGTCGACAGCCCGCGTCGGACCCTACGCAGCCGTCCCTGTGGACCGCCAGGGGGAGAACCCGGGGAAATGCGGGGGATTCCCGATCCGGGGTGCGTACCCCGGAGGTCCGGCGTCAGGCCCGTTCAGGCCGGCGTCAGGCACCGTCACCGGCGGCGCGGCGGTGGGCGCTTGGGCCGCTTCCTGGCCGACGACCGGTTCGCCGGCGGCCGTTTCGCCCGGGGCCGGCCGGCGGGCGGTCGCCGGGCCGGGCCCGAGGCGGAGCGGCGCCCGCCGCCGGCACCGGTGGACGCGCGTTTGCGGCCGGCGAGGAGGAGCCAGGCCAGCCCGAGGGGCACGGCCGCCGCCAGCACGTACACGACGAGCGGAACGCCTCCCGAGTCGTCGTCCGCCGGCTCCGGCCCGGCCGCCAGGTAGTACCCGGGCGCCTCGAGCGCGCCGGTGAGCCCGTTCCCTCGGGCGAGGGGGGAGGACTCCTTGCGCTCCCACACCTGGCCGTCGGCCGAGTACAGCAGGGTGGTCGCCGGCGCCGCCGACGTGAGCCCGACCGTGCCGGGGACGCCGAGCCGGTCGACGGGCGTTCCCGACGGCTGGTAGGTCAGCGTGATCCGGTAGGCGTTGCCCTGCGGCTCGAGCGCGCCGGGGAGGGCCCCGAGCGTGCCGGCCGCCACCGAGACGACGTCGAGGCGGGCCGACTCGTCGGGCGGATGGGGCGCGACGGCCTTCGACTGGAGCTGGGCCAGGGCCTGGCCGTCGGGCGGCGTCGCCGTACCGGGCGCCGAACCGTCGGCCGCCAGGCGCAGCGTCGCCTGCGCCGGTTCGGGCGGGCGGTTCCCCTCGGCGAACCGCTCCGGCGGGTCCACCCACAGGTACTCGCCGGGGTGCGACCCGAAGCCGTCGAACAGCGGGCGCATCCCGCCCGGCGACCACCACGTGGTGGCCACCGCCACCACCACGTAGGCGGCGACGGCGCAGGCGCCCGTGCGCACGGCGGTGCGGGCGGTCACAGGACCGCCACCGCGTTGGCGGCGGCGTGGGTCACCGCCGGGACCGACCACCGGCCCGACGCCCACCGCTGCCACGACAGGAGGAGCCCGGCGGCCAGGTCGACCGGCAGCGCCCACGCACCCCACACGGTGACGTGGACGGCGGCGAACGCGGCCGCCGAGCCGACCACGGCCGCCGCCGCGCCGAGCGGCAGGAGAAGGCCGTAGAGCAGCCGGCGGAACAGCGCCTCCTCGGTGACGGCGGCCAGCGTGTTCAGGACGAGGTAGGCGGGCAGGGCGGGTACCGCCGCCACCCCGCCTCCGATCAGCCGCCCGGCGACGAAGGCGGCGACGCCGGCACCCGCCACCGCCACCGCGGCCGCCCGGCTCGGCCGGGGCGTCGCCGCCCCCGACGGCTCGGGCCCGTCGGCGGCGACGACCGGGACCCGCACGGCGGCGCCGAGGATGCCCACCACGACGAAGGCCACGACCAGGGCGGCGGTGGGGTCGGCGGCCGGGCGGACCAGCCACGGCCGGGCCAGCAGCACGGCGCCGCCCGCCGCCACGGCCACGGCGGGCGCGCGCCACGGCGCCCGCCGCGCCTCTACGGCGATCATCCGTCCGTCTCCTTGCGGGCGTCGGCCGCCTTCGCCCGGCGCGACGCCACGACGGCCATGACGACGAAGACGAGGATGGGCACGGCCACGAAGGCGAGCTCGAGCACCAGGCCGGCCGTGCCGCCGTGGGCCAGTGTCAGCGTCGTCACCTCAACCTCCCAGGAGCAGGAACAGCCCGCCCACCGTGAACAGCACCATCGCACCGAGGAGCGGGTACTGCGAGCGGGTGGCGGTGCGGGGGTCGTCGAACAGGGCGAGGGCCCGGTCGTGGGCGACGACGACGCCGGCCACGTGGCCGACGACGATGGCGCCGCACTGGACGTAGGCGACGGTCAACGGGGACACGAGGGTGAAGTCCACCGTCCAGTCGGCCGTCCCGAACAGGTCCCACCCCCGGCCGAGCGGGTCGCTGGCCAGCGCGTAGGCGGCCTGGCCCTCGAGCAGCAGCAGCGAGAAGTAGTGGGCCACGGCGTAGGCGAGGACGATCGGGACCAGGGAGTGGACGAAAGCCGCCCGCATCCCGGCGGGGCTCATGCGCCCGTCGACCAGGCGTGACGCCACCCGCATGGCGAGTGCGAACGCCACGGCCACCGTTGCCACCGCCCAGACGAGGCCGGCGGTCCCCGCCAGGGTGGCCGCGTCGCCCTCCAGGCCGCCGGTGAGGTCGAGCCAGAACCGGGTGCGGGTCAGGCCGTCGTACGTCGTCGAGCCGAGGGCGACGACCACCAGCGCCTCCAGCCCCGGGCGCCACTCGAGGGCGGCCAGGCCGACGAACGGCGGCCGCAGCCGCAGCCGCCCCTCGTCGTCCCGCCACAGGGGCGCGGCATGGGCCACGACGGAGAAGAGCGCCCCGAACGCCTCGCCGAACCGCAGCCAGCTCCGCCCCCGGGCGAGGGCTCCGGCCAGGACCGCCACCGTGTACGCCGCCATGAGGGCGAACAGCGTCCGGGGCAGCGCCCGATCGGGGTAGACCAGCTCGACCCACACGAAGACCAGGATGCCGAGGGCGGCCGGCCAGTAGGTGAGGGACTCCTCGCCGCCGTCCTCGCCCTCCACCTCGCCCTCGGCGTCGTCGGCAGCGCCTCCCCCCACCCGGCGCGCCACGAGGGCGAGGGTGTCGTACGGGCTGAGCACCCGCCACACGTCGCCGACCAGGCCGGAGACGAAGAGCACCCCGACCCAGAAGGTCACGTAGACGACGACGGGGGCCAGGTTGGTCGACGAGGAGTTGTCGCCGACGGCGGCCGCTACCATCACGACGGCGAACAGCGCCAGCCCGGCGACGCGGGCGGCGACGGCGAGCAGGCGGAAGGCCGGGTGGCGGGTGTCGGCGACGACTCGGCCGGCCGGGCCGCCCTCCAGTCGGGCCTCCGGCCAGAACAGGGCGAGGGCGCCGAAGGAGGCCACCACCGCGGCTGCCGCGCCGTAGCCGAACATCCACGTGGGCAGGGGAAGGTCGGCGCGCCCGCCCAGCCCGTGGGCGAGCAGCCACGTCGTCGTCACGACACTTCGAGGGTCATGAGCACCCGGCCGCGGTCCTCCAGCTCGACCTCGTGGCGACCCGGGATGGTCGCGTCGACCTCGATGTCGGCCGGCATGTCGGGCCCTACCGCGCCGATCAGGTCGTAGGTGTGGACGTGCACCTCGTCGGCCACGTCGCTGGTCACCCGCAGGCGCACGGTCTCGCCGAGGGCGACCCGCTCGGTGCGGACGCCTCCGCTCACCCGGCCGCCGGCGAACGACACCTCGATCGTGCGGACGGCTGCCGTCGTGGTGGTGGTCGACGCCGGCGCCCCGCCGGCGGTGGTCTCGGTGCCCGCCGCGGCCGTCGTCGTGGTGGTCGTCGACCCGGCGACCGGGTCGTCGTCGTCGCCGCACGCGGTGGCGACGGTGGTCAGAAGGGCGGCAGCGGCGCAGGCGCGCGCCAAGCCGGAGGGGGTCATCGGTCTCCTCGTTCGCAGGTGGAAAGGGATCAGGCGAAGGCGAGAAGAGGAGGGGGCCCGCGCTCGGTGACCGACGAGCGGCCAGGGCCGCCGGTCGGGATCGACCGGTGGCCGGGCCACGCCGGGACCGACGGCTCCGGCGGCGCGAGGGTGCGGCGGGACGAGAGGGCGGCGCGCAGGCGCTCGCCGGTGGCCCGGGCCAGGGCCACCCCCAGCAGGAGGGCGGCGGCGGCGGCGGCCTGGGCGGCCACCCCCCAGCGGAAGGCACGGTCGGCGAGGAGGGCGCCGGCGCCGTGCCCGCCGGCCACCCGCTCGGCGGCCTCGAGCACGACGAAGGCGGCCACCTGCCCGCCGGCCAGCCAGGCCAGGCGCGGCGGCGAGTACCCGGCCCGCCGGCTCGTCGCCACCCAGGCCAGGGCGGCGACGGCGGCGCACGCCGCCAGCCACAGCCCGGGGCGGAGGTGGGCGTGCCCGGCGTCGAGGTCGGCCCGGCGGCCGGCGGCGGCGTAGCCGGCGACGTGCCCGGCGATCGTCCCGAGGGGCGACAGGGCCACGGTGAGGGCCAGGGCGGCGCGGCGCGGCGGGCGCATCGGCCCCAGGGTACGGCGGCCTCGTCACCTCGTGCGCCTACCGGGGCGACGCGCCGCCCTCAGTCATAGGAGCGGATGGCGCGGACGTTCAGCGCCATCATGACGGCGCCGAAGACGGCGATGACGGCGAACCCGCGTCCGATCCGGGCCCAGGCGTAGTCCTCCAGGATCAGCGACCGCTGCGCCTCCATGATGTAGGTGACCGGGTTGTACGTCGCCGCGATCTCCATCGGCGGCGTGAGCAGGTCGCGGGGGACGAAGTTCGGGGTCAGGAACAGGAACGGGAAGAACACCAGCCCGGCCGACTGCGTGGCGGCGGCGCTGCGCGCCTTGAGCGCCACCAGCTGCATGAACCCGGAGAACACGACGGCCCACCCGGCGACCAGGGCCAGGAGCAGCACGAACCCCGGCACCCCGGTGGCGACCGAGACCCCGAAGGGAAGGGCGGCGAGCACGATCAGGGCGGCGATGCCGAAGGCCTTCACCGCCTCGGCGGCCAGGCGGCCGAGCACCAGGGCGGTGCGGGGCACGGGCGCCGCCCGCAGCTTGTCGAAGTAGCCGCCTTCGATGTCCTCGACGAGGTACTGGGCGGCGCTGCCGAACGACGCCGCCAGCAGGAGGGCACTGGGCACCTGGAAGGCGCCGTAGTTCTGGCCCTCGAGGAACGAGGTGCCCCCGGCCGGGAAGATGCGAGCCGCCTGGCCGACGTTCACCACCAGGAAGAACAGGGGGATGAAGACCGTCGGGAGCAGGGCCTCGGGCGTGCGCCACGTCTCGATGATCGCCCGCCGACTGAGCACCCAGTAGGGCGTCACGCCTCCACCTCCTGGACCTGCCCGGCGACGCGCTCGCGGGTCCGGCCGGTGGCGTCGAGGAAGACGTCGTCGAGGGTCGGGTCGGCGTCCAGAGACCTTCGCTCCCGGAGCTCCGCCTTCAGCTCGTGGGGCGTTCCCTCCCGCACGATGGAGCCTCCGTCGATGATGGCCAGCCGGTCGCAGAGCTGGTCGGCCTCCTCCAGGTACTGGGTGGTGAGGAACACCGTCGTCCCCACGGCGTTGATCCGGCGCACCTCGTCCCAGACGACGAGGCGGCTGGCGGGGTCGAGGCCGGTGGTGGGCTCGTCGAGGAACAGGACCTGGGGTCGGTGGACCAGCGCCGAGGCGAGATCGAGCCGGCGCTTCATGCCCCCCGAGTAGCCCTTGATGGGTCGGTCGGCCGCGTCGACCAGGTCGACCAGCTCGATGAGCGCCTCGGCGCGGGCGGCCGCCTCGTCGACCGTGCTCCCGAACAGGCGGGCCTGGAGCACGAGCAGCTCGCGGCCGGTCTGGCGCGGGTCGAGGCCGGCCTCTTGGAGGGCGACGCCGATCCCCCGCCGCGCCCCGTCCGGGTCGGCCTGCACGTCGACCCCGGCGACGCGCGCCGTGCCCGACGTGATCGTCATGAGCGTCGTCAGCATGCGCACGGTGGTCGACTTGCCGGCGCCGTTGGGGCCGAGGAAGCCGAAGATCTCCCCCTCGGCGACCGCCAGGTCCACACCCCGGACCGCGTCGACCGTCCCGTCCCGGCCGCTGAACCGCTTGACCAGCTGTTCCGCCTCTACGGCGAGGGACATCGCTCGATGCTATCCACGCCGGTCCTGCGCCGACCGCCGACCGCTCGGGCACAGGGCGCCCGGTGGAGCGTCGAGAGGAGAACCGAACTCGTGGCCTACGCATTCCGAGGGTGCGAACCCGCGGTGATCCGCTACGACCGCTGTGAAGCCTGAGTCGGCGTCCCGGCCGGGAACGTTTATTCGCTCCTACCGCTCCTACCGCTGTGATCCGCTGGAGTTTATTCGGCCGCGTTCCTGGCCGGAGATCAGCCCAGCCGTTCGTCCTCGCCGGCAACACGCATCTCCCAAGAGCTCCTCGAGGATGGCGACGAGGACCTCCAGGATGCATCGACGCCGACGGCGTCCGCCAAGCCCTCGCCGCCGGGATGGTCGGCATGGGCGCCGCTGCGGGCTTCCGGGTCGTCGCCGACAGCGTCGAGCACCAGGCGCAGGTCGTCACGCGTCGTTCGCTCGGGGTGCACGCCGGGAGTACGCCGTCCGGGGCTTCGTCGACCAGCTCGGCCAGCAGATCTCGGTGATCCGGTCTCAGCAGCGTCACCAGGCATGGCAGGACCACGTCGAGGACGTCTTCAAGAACGGACGGGCCCGACGGCGCACCGCCAGCGGCTGATCGCCCTCGAGCTGGGCCGACGGACGAAGCCCGTTCGACGGGCGGATGTGCCGCGGCTGTCGCCTGAGATCGCCGTGGCCTACCTGGGCAAGACCGATCGAACCATCGCCCGTGACATGAACACCTTGAACGAGCTCGACTTGGTCCGCTCGACGGTGAAGGGCTGGGAAGCCCGGTCTGAGATCGTCACGGCGTTCCTGCCCGAGCGGGCCGACTCCCCGCTTACGGGCGAAGCGTGCCGCGACGTGGCCTGACCCGGCACCTCTCGACCCACGCCTCGACGTCGTCAAGCCGGGCGTGTCAGCTGCCGTCGATGAGCGTCGCCGGAATCTCGCCGCTGGCCAGTCAGCCCTGCGCCGTCCTGCGGTGGACGTGCAGGTAGTGGGCGACCTCGTCGGCCGTGCGCAGCTCCGGGTGACCCGGCCGGCGTGATCGGGGCCCTACGCCGGGACGAGGTCCGCCCGCCGAGCGTGCTGCTCGTTCCACTCGACGAGCACGTCGGCGGTCGCCATGGCGCGGTCCTGGAGATCGAAGGCGACGGTGAAGGCCTTGCGGGAGTCCGGAGCCTCGACGACGACGTAGAACTCGAGCTCGGAGGTCTCGAGGTTCGCCGAGACGTCGGCCTCGAGGTCGTGGAGCTCGGCGAGGGCCTCGGCGACGTGGTCGAAGGTGAGCTCGATGTCGGCCCGGTCGAGCGGCCCGTGGGCCCCACGCAGCCTTCCCTTCGTCTCGACGACGAACCTCACGGTCGGTCTCCTTCGGGCCAGCACGTCTTCCGGAACCATTGAAGCAGATGGCCGGCGTAGTAGCCGCTGGAGGGCGTCTTAGCCACGCTCCTCAGGTGGACGCCGCACCCGCACCTGGCCTTCCAGTGTTTCTTGGCGGGCAGGATCGTCCAGCCGTGATCCTCGGCCAGACGGAGGACGGCTTCGATCTCCTTATCGGGGTGTCGCAGTCGCTGCATGGCAATAGCGTCCCGGCCGTTCGCTCAACGTCAAGGGCTCGCAGGCGGCAGGTTGCGGCTCGTCGGACACGGAGGTGTATCAGCCCGACGGCGGCATTGCCACCCGCTGCCGATCGCCGGCGTTCCCTCGTTGAGCCGCTCATGCCGTCGTTCTCGGCCGAATGCCGCCGGTGGCGGACCCGCAGCCAATAACGCCCTGACCTGCCGCTCCGCAGAGCCCGAGAGGAGAATCGAACTCCTGACCTACGCATTACGAGTGCGGTCCTGGGGATGCCATGATGTCGCCGCTCGTCGCACCTCGTGCCAGAAACCCTTGTGCATCAAGGGCTTGTAGGCGTTGCAGGTCGGACTGGCGGAACGGCCTGGGACGCGTCGCCACGCGATTGTTGGGATGACTGTTGGGATGGCGAGGGCGAACGAGTGGGCCAGACCACAACGATCCCTAGGCGACGGAACTGCGCCCGGCGGCTGGCTGCGGAGTCGCCGAACTGCGCGCCCGCCAGCCCACAATCACCGATGGACCCGCTGCAGGAACCGGCTATGTCGGGAACCGGCGCGGCTTGTTCCAGAACTGGACCCTCGCTTGGAGCAACCTGCGGACGAGGTCTTCAATCGGGTAGGTGTCCAGATGATCGGCGACATCCTGACAGTCGAGGACCGCGCGCAGCGCCTTCACTGCCTGATCGAGCTTGGCTGCAGTCATTCGAGTTGGCACGTAGGGCACTCTCTTTCGTCCCGTGCGACTTCACAGCCTGTCAGCGCGTGGTCCCCATCGACGTCCTGCTGGTCGAGGAGGCCCGACCTCGGCAGGCGGTCGACCCGACGAAGGGTGGCCGAGCGCCTGCGGATGTCACACGATGCCACTCCGCCCCGAAGCTGGACTGACTGATGTCCGAACACCTCGAGTCCCGCCGCGCTCGGAGCCTCCGTACCCCTCGTCACTCTGGCCGTACTGCCATCCAGCACACCACGCCGACATCCTCCTCGGTGATCCGTGACAGGGCCGGGGGCGGCTGGACTGGCTGCAGGCCGAACTCCTTAACCACGTCCACTACACGACGCGCACCGTCGTCCCGGGATATCTCGCCCTCGACGAGTAGCCGCCGGATCTCCGCTAGGGCTTGGCGGACTGAGGAGCTGCGCTCGACGCTCAGTGCCTCGTCGGCGGCCCCTGCCCCGGGCGGGAGTGTCACTGAGGGATCACGAAGAAGATCAAGTGCAAATCTCTGCGCGGGCCCGATCCGCTCTGCGTCGGCGCGAGGGTCGGCCCGGCGGTTGTGCTCATCCACGATGGACGCGACAGCCGGCGCCCAAGCCGCCTCGAGGTCGACGGCCGCAGCCACCGTGTCGAGCCCGGCCGCAGACCCAGGGCTGATGCGCCGCAGCATCTCGGCATCACTGTCGAGGACTTTCCCGCCGTCCTCAACGTACCGCCAGTAGCGGGTGCCGTCCGTCGTGCGGCAGGCGAAGAAGACGCCGGCGTCGCCCATCGAGGGCACGCCGCGGCCCTGGCGGAAGGTGGCGCCGACGCCCCACGGCAGTGCCCGCAGCCGGGCGGTCTCGCCCTCGGCCATCGCCCGTTGCAACTCGGCGCGCAGCTCCTCGCCCGCAAAGGCACCGTCCTCGCCACCATCGTCGAGGAGCGACTCATCACCCCCCGCCAGCCTTGAGGCGTAGGTCCGGAGCTCCGGCTCCACGCCTTCGATCACACCCGTCTCCATGCCGTAGACCGTGGCGGCCAGGATCTTGCGCCGGATCGCGGCCTCCAGACGCAGGAGCGCCTCGAGGTCACCGTCCTCGGGGAGCATCGTCGTGAGAAAGACCTCCTCATGGGGGCTCTTGAGCCGGACCACCCGGCCGTTGCGCTGCACGACGCGCTGCGGGTTCCACGGCATGTCGTAACTGACCACCGCTTCCGCCTGCTGCAGGTTTTGGCCTTCCGACAACACGTCGGTCGAAACGAGCAGGTCGACCTCGCCGTCCGGCGGGACGTACCCGGGTCGCACGACGGTGTCCGGGCAGAACCGGCCCAGCAGCGCGGCACGGGCGTCGGGATCGCTGTCGCCGCCGATGACGACCACTCGGTCCCGGCCGCCGATCGCGGCAGGCAGGTGGGCGTCGAGGTAGCGCACCGTGTCGCCGAAGGTCGCGAACACCACAACCTTGGCCCACGGCGATTCGGCGAGCAACGTGCGAAGGTCCGCCAGCTTCGGGTCGTCCTCCGCCGACAAGCGGTCCAGGCGGGACTCGATCGCGGCGAGCACGCCCCGATCGGCGGCGACCGCCTCTCCATAGGTGGGCAGATAGTCGGAGGTGGGCCGGGACTCGTCGTCGAGCAGCGCCTCCGCCACCCATCCGGCCAGACCGGCGTCGTCGGCCTCGGCAACAGCGGCGTCGTGGAGGGCGGCCCGGGAAGGCACGAAACCGTCCTCCCACGCAGCAAGGAACGCATCGTGGACGGACACCATGCGCCGCACCGTGACCAGGCAGGCCCACCAGCAGGACTCGAAGCGCTTCAGGATGGCGGACTGAAGCAGGCCCCCCAGGGCAGCTTCGGCCTGGGCTTCCTCGCCATTCACTTCGAACGCGCTCGGCCGATAGCGGGCCATGGAGAGGGACCCGATCAGGGCCGCCATCTCCCCGATCAGGCCCGCCTCGGCGGCGTCGAGGTCGTACCGGAGAGTCCGCAGCCGGGGCCGGGGGAACCGTACGGGGGTGCCATCGGGAAACGTCGCCCCCGGGTAGTGCTGCTC
>DATLFN010000060.1 GCA_035540975.1 Acidimicrobiales bacterium | reverse complement strand
GGCCGTGGCCGCGTTGACCAGGCCCATGGCCGCCGACAGGCGCTCCTCGGGCCCGTCGCACACGACGCGGGGGCTCCCGCCCGGCGGGTCGACCAGCCCGATTCCCATGCCGCCATTGTACCAAACATATGTTCGATCCGCTACTTCATTCGGCGAAAACGGCTGGCTTTCTGGGGTGAATGAGGTTCTGCACTGGTGCACCTCAGGCGCGCGCGAGCCCCGACGAAGGTGCTCCCGCCGCCGGGCCGTGATGGCGCCCGGGCCGGTGCCGCTACCTGACGCCGGTTCTCCGGACCGAATCAGCCGGATGGCGGCTGGTTCCGTCCAGAGAACGCCGGGCCCGGACGCGGCGGGGGCCCCTAGGCCAGAAGACGATCGCGGGCCACCTTCCCGCTGGCGGTCCGGGGCAGTGCGTCGACGAGGACCAGCTCCCGGGGCGCCGCGAAGGCGGGACGCCCTTCCTTCACCCAGGAGCGCAGGTCGTCGAGGGTGGGCGGGGCGGACCGCTTTCGCGGCACCACGACGGCCACCACCCGCTGGCCCCACTCGGGGTCGTCCCGCGCCACCACGGCCACCTCGGCCACGCCGGGGTGCGAGCGCAGCGCCTCCTCCACGTCGGCCGGCCACACGTTCTCGCCGCCGGTGACGATGAGGTCGCAGCGGCGGCCGTGCACGACGACCCGGCCGTCGCGGAGCACCTCGCCCACGTCGCCGGTGGGCAGCCACCCGTCGGCGTCCCTGGGGTCGGAGCCGTCGCGGTAGCAGCGCAGCAGCGACGGCCCCCGCACCAGCAGCTGGCCCGACTCGTCCGCCCGCACCTCCACCCCGTCGAGGGGCACGCCGTCGTAGACGACGCCGCCGCCCGTCTCGGTCATCCCGTAGGTGTGCACCACGTTGGGCGCCCGGGCCCGCCGGTCGGCGCCGCCGCCGGCCAGGACCACGCGGAACCGGGACGTGTCGAAACGGTCGAGCAGCGTGGGGACGAGGGACACCAGTGTGGCGTCGACGGCCGGGTCGAACGCCGGGCGCACCGTCAGCGGCGTGCCGGTGAGCAGCGCCCGGACGACCACCCCGAGCCCGCCCACGTGCGACAGGGGCAGGCACGCCAGCCACGAGTCCGACGACGGGTCGACGGCCAGGCGGGTCGACACGGCCCGGGCGGCGGCGGCCAGCGCGTCGAACGTGAGCACCACGCCCTTGGGCACGCCCGTCGACCCGCTGGTGGCCACCACCAGGGCGTCGCCGTCGTCCACCGGGCGGCCGGCGCCCAGCGTCTCGCACACCGCCCGGCGTCCCGCCGGGGGGAGCCGGGGGTCCACCGGGAGCACTGCGTCGCCCCGGTCCCAGGCGGCCCGGAGGGCCGGCACGAAGCCGTCCGACCCCTCGGCCGTGATGGCGACCAGCGACGGCACGCCGGTAGGGTACCGGCGCGATGGCCGATTCCCCGGGAGGCGATGCGCCCGCCCTGCCGGCCTGGGCGCCCTCCGGCGACTGGACCGACATCCGCTACGAGACGGCCGAGGGCATCGCCAAGATCACCATCAACCGTCCCGAGGTGCGCAACGCCTTCCGGCCGCAGACGGTGTCCGAGCTTTCGAAGGCGTTCACCCTGGCCCAGGACGACCCCGGGATCGGCGTCGTCATCCTCACCGGGGAGGGGCCGCTCGCCTTCTGCTCGGGCGGCGACCAGAAGGTCCGGGGCGACGACGGCTACCTCGGCGACGACGACGTGGCCCGGAAGGGGATCGGGCGGCTCAACGTCCTGGAGCTCCAGGTCCAGATCCGCCGCTGCCCCAAGCCCGTCGTCGCCATGGTGGCCGGCTACGCCATCGGCGGCGGCCACGTCCTGCACGTGGTGTGCGACCTCACCATCGCCGCCGACAACGCCCGCTTCGGCCAGACCGGCCCGCGGGTCGGCTCGTTCGACGCCGGGTACGGCGCCGGCCTGCTGGCCCGGGTGGTGGGCCAGAAGAAGGCCCGCGAGATCTGGTTCCTGTGCCGCCAGTACGACGCCCGCCAGGCCCTCGAGATGGGCCTGGTGAACGCCGTCGTCCCTCTCGACGGCCTCGAGGAGGAGACCGTCCGGTGGTGCCGCGAGATGCTCGGCCACTCGCCGCTGGCCCTGCGCCTCCTCAAGTCCGGCCTCAACGCGGCGGACGACGGCCTGGCCGGCCTCCAGCAGCTGGCCGGCGACGCCACCCTGCTCTTCTACATGGGCGAGGAGGCCCAGGAGGGGCGCGACGCCTACGTGCAGAAGCGCGCCCCCGACTTCTCGAAGTTCCCGCGGCGGCCGTGAGCTCGCCGTGAGCTCGCCGTGGGTGGCGGGGGCGCGGCCCCGCACCCTGCCGGCCGCCGTGGTCCCGGTCCTGGTGGGCACGGCGGTGGCGGCCAGCCAGGGAGGCGTCGTCTGGTGGCGGGCGGTGTTCGCCCTGGTGGTCTCCGTGGCCATCCAGGTCGGCACCAACTACGCCAACGACTACGCCGACGGCGTGCGGGGCACCGACGACCACAGGGTCGGCCCCGTCCGCCTGGTGGCCAGCGGACTGGCATCGCCGGCGGCCGTGAAGCGGGCCGCCTTCGCCGCCTTCGGCGTGGCCGGGGTGTTCGGCCTCGCCCTGGCACTGGCCGCCGGCCCCCAGCTGATCCTCGTCGGCGCCGCCTGCCTGGCCGCCGGCTGGTTCTACACCGGTGGCTCCCGCCCCTACGGCTACGTGGGCCTGGGCGAGGTGGCGGTGTTCGTGTTCTTCGGCGTGGTGGCGACGGTCGGCTCGGCCTACGTCCACACGGAGACGGTGACCGGCCTGGCCGTGCTGGCATCCATCCCGGTGGGCCTGCTCGCCACCGCCCTGCTCGTGGTCAACAACCTGCGGGACATCCCCACCGACGCGGCCGCCGGCAAGCGCACCCTCGCCGTGCGCCTCGGCGACCACGCCACCCGCATGCTGTACGTGGCGTGCCTGGCCGGCGCCCTCGTGCTCGTGCCGCCGCTGGCGGTGGCCCGCCCGTACGCCATGGCGGCCGCCGCCGCCGTGCTCGCCGCCCGCCGGCCGGTGCGAGCGGTCCTGTCGGGCGCCGCCGGGCCCGATCTCGTCGCCGTCCTGGTCGACACGGGCAAGGTGCAGCTGGTCTACGGCGCCTTGTTGGCGCTCGGCATCGCGGTCAGCTGACCGCCGCGGTCAACGAGGTCAACAGTCGACGCCGGACCGGCGCACCGGGCTGCCGCCCTTCACGGCGGTGGCCACCGCCCGGCCGCTCACCGTCGCGCTGTCCGCCGCCCCGGGGACGGCGCGGGAGAACAGGTAGTCCACCCGGGCGGTGAGGGTCACGCAGACCTGGTCGTCGGCCGAACGCACCGACCACCGCAGGTCGCTGACGCCACTGGGCGCCCGGGCGGCCAGCGCCTCGCGCACCACGTCGGCGGCCTGCCCCTCGTCGACCTCGACCGCCCCGGCGGCGTTCTCGGCGTAGAACCGGTCCTCGGCCAGGGCCATGGTGGCGGCGTCGTTGGCCAGGGCGGCGGCGGTGGAGGACAGCTCCCGCCGGGCCAGGAAGGCGATGGCGACGTCCACGGCCAGCGCCCCGAGCACGAACAGCACCAGGACGCCGGCCGGCACCAGCATGAGGACGGACCCCCGCTGGCGCGCCCCGCGGTCACCCACGGCACGCCACCCGCCCGGGCACGCGGTCGCGGTAGGGGTCGACCACCTCGGCGTGGCGGGCGGTCACGGTGAGGCCGTGGCCGGCCTCACCGAGCAGGGGGACGGCCACCATCGGCACCCGGTACGTCACCTCGATGGTCACCGGCTGGCAGCGGGCGAACGCCGCCCCGTCCACCCGCGCCACCGTCGCCCGCTCCCGGCGGCGGCCGTGGGCATCGATGGCGTCCAGTGCGGCCTGCTCGGCGCCGGACGCGGCGGCCGCCTCGGACGGCGCCTCGACGTAGGTGCGGGCCGCTTCACGGGCGGCCGCGGTGGCCGCCATCTTGGCGTCGACGACGCCCCAGGCGTTGGCGATCAGGAGCGTGCCGAGGACGAACACGAGCACGCCGAACGCCAGCCCCTCGACGCCCGCGACCTGGCCGGCCTCGTCCCGGTGCCTCACCGGAGGGCCTCCCGGCGGATCTCGACCGTCCGCTCCACGTCGCCCAGGCCGGCGGGCCCGGTGAGCGCCTCGGGCAGGAAGGTCGGGCGCGGCGCGGTGGCCCGCACGACCACCACGTCGGCGGTGGAGCCGCCCCAGTCGAAGGCCACCCGCCGGCCGTACTCCCCGAGCTGGGCCCGGGCGTTGCGCTCGGCGTCGGCCCGGGCGACGCCCTCGTGCACGGCGTCGGCGCCCGCCACCGCCCTGGCCGCGTCGTAGGTGGCGGCGGTGACGACCGAACGGAAGTAGAGCCCGGCCAGCACCTGGACGGCGAACAGCAGGAGGGCCAGGAAGGCGCCGGCGCCGAGGACGGTGCTCAGGACCCCCGAGCCCCGCTCGTCGCCACGCCCGGGCACGCCGGCTACTTGATCTCGTTCAGCTTGTCGTTGACGTTGGTGTTCGAGTCCACCAGCGTGGCGCTGAACAGCTGCCACATGAGGACGCCGAGGAACGCCATCACCAGGACGGCGATGGCGGTGGAGATCACCCCTTCCCCCCGTTCGTCCTCCGCCAGACGGCTCCAGAGCGCCGCGCGCGCCGTGCGCTGCCGGACGTGGAGGTGCAGGGCAAGGTCGGTCATCGTCGCTCCTTTGGTCACGATCCGGAGAACTGGCTGAGGGCCTCGAGGAAGGGGATGGACAGGAAGATCACGCCGGGGACGAGGGTGGCGACGGTGACGGGGATCCAAACCTGCTGGCCCCGGCGCTCCATGGTGGCCACCAGCTCGCGCTGGACGTCCCGGCGGATGCCGCGCGCCTCGTCGGAGATGAGCCGGCCCAGGTCGCCCGCCTCGCGGTTCAGGGCGAGGACGGGCACGAGGCGGTCGAGGGCGCCGACGCGGGCCACGTCGGCCCACTCCCGCAGCGCGTCCATCTCGGACAGCCCCTGGCGGACCCGTCCGGCGACGCGCCGGAGGTCGGCGGCGCAGGCGCCCTCGCCCCGGGCGGCCAGCCGGTTGAGCGCCGATCCCAGCGAGAACCCGGCCGACAGCAGCATGGCCAGCTGCTCGCTCACGACCGGCAGCTCCAGGAACAGCCGGCGCTGCCAACGGGCCGACGCCCGGGCCAGCTGGTGCTCGAGCGCCAGGAAGGCGAGCACCGGCGCACCGAGCAGCAGGACCGTTGCGACGGCGGCGCTCGGCCGCAGGGCCAGCGAGATCAGGGCGGCGAGCCCCACGGCGGCGACGCTCCACCCGACCTGGCGCACCCGGAACGCGGTGACGTCGAGGGGGGAGTGGACGCGCTCGAGGCGCACGGCCAGCTCCTCGCTGACACCGAACACCCGCGCCGCCCGCTCGCCCACCCGGCGGCACACGGGGCCGACGACCTCCTGGAACGAGTCGACGGAAAGGACGCCACTGCGGCCCGGCCCCGCCATCCCACCGGGACTGTAGGGACGCAGGCGCTCCAGCATGGCCGGGCGCGCGAACCATCGGACGTGCGAGAGAAGCAGCGTGGTCCCCGCCCACAGGACCAGCCCGGAGGCGACGATCAGCCGCACTCGGTCGACCTCGGCGCGTCAGGCATGGAACACGCGCTCCTCCTCGGGGAGCCGCATGAGCCGGCCCGCCCACAGCCAGCAGCCGGCGACCATGAGCAGCCCCGCAGCCACCGCGACCTGCCCACCGGCCGACTGGTACGCCTGGCGGCCGGTCCCGATCGACAGGCCCGCCAGCGTCATCCCGAGCGGCACGATGAGCACGAACCGGCGGGCGAAGCGCACGCCGGCCTGCCGGGCGAGAGCGTCCTTGCGGCCCTGGAGGTCCTGCACCCGGTCCTCGGCCAGGGCGGCGAGCCGGCGGTCGACGTCGGAGCCGCCCACCTCGTGGGCGACGAGCAGCGTCTCCAAGGTGGCGTCGGCGGTGGCGTCGGCCATGCGGGCCTTGAGGACCGCCGCCGTGCGGGAGAAGTCGGTGGAGAGCAGCCACTGCCGCTCGGCCGCGTCGAAGGCGGGCCGCAGCTCCTCGGGCGCCCGGCGCCCCACCTCGAACAGGCCCTGGGGGATCGAACGCCCGAGCGACCCGGTCTGGAGGCGGAGCTCCTCGATGAGACGCGGCCAGGAGTCGCGCGCCTCGGTCCGCCGCCGTTCCCGGCGCGCCCGGTAGGACGCGACGGGGAAGGTGGCCGCGAAGAGGCCGGAGACGAGGGCGGGCAGTACCCCGCCGAAGAGTGCGTAGGCCAGCACCGCGCCGGCGAGGAACAGCACGGCGACGACGGCGACGAACTGTCCCGGTTCGACGTCGTCCAGGCCGGCCTGGGCCAGCCAGTCACCGATCCGCCTCCGCGGCCGCCGGGCACCTCCGGCGGCGGGCCCGATGCCGACGCCCGTCCATCCCAGGGCCACCGACGTGTAGACGAGGAACACGCCGTACGCGCCGGCCAGGGCGAGGGCGAGGGCCACGGCTACCGGCGCCTGGTCCCGAACCGCGGCGCCCGCTCGCTCCGTTCGGGCTCGCCTGCGGTCGCCACCGGGCGGGCGCGGCGGGCCCGGTCGACCGGAGCCGAGCCAGCGGGCGAGGCGCGGTGATCGCCGGGGCGGTCGGCGGCGTCGGGTGCCGCGGCGCCCGCCGCCGCTCGGGCGCCGAGCAGGTCGCGGACGTCGTACCCCGCCATCCCCAGCGCCCGGGCCGCCCGGGCCGGGAGGTTGCCGGTCCACGCCAGGGGAGCGCCGGGACCGTCTCTCCCGAACAGCTCGGTCACGGTGAACGCGGTGGAGTCGCGACCCGTCTGCAGCTCCTCGACGGCCACGACCTCGGCGACCTGGACGCGGTCGCCGGTGCGGGTGCAGTGGACGACGACGTCCACCGCCTCGCTCACCAGGGCGTTGAGCGCCGACATGGGCAGCTCGCTCGAGGTGTCCGCCAGCTGGCAGATGAAGCGGAGGCGGGTGAGGGCCTGGCGGGCCGACCCGGCGTGGATGGTGGTGAGCCCCTTCACGCCCGACGAGAGTGTGAGCAGGAGGGGCAGGGCCTCGGGTCTACGCC